>JAUYOQ010000068.1 GCA_030697975.1 Nitrosopumilaceae archaeon
GTTCCAGATGTATTTGAAGGAATGTTTGAATACACTACAGAAGAAACTCAAATCTTTGCTGGTGAATCAAACACATTTTCTTTTAGCACAACTAAGGAACAAGTACCTCTTCTTTGGGGCTTGCAAATCACAAATTTTCAAGATGGAGACAGCATGTCAATAGAGATTACAAACATTTTTGGGGACAATTTTGGCAAACATGGACAAGACGAGCCAATAGCATTTGAGATGTTTATGATACCAAAAAATGACATTTACAATTTTGTGGTTAGAAATAATGCAGAAAGACCACTCTCTGTCATAATGATGTTTTCAGAAGATCCACACAATTCGCAAGCCATGACAAATCCTGACTCGCCTTTTATGAAAACAGTCATCCCGCTTGCTGTCTCTGGAATTATGGTTATAGCAGGGATTGCATCTCTTGGAATTGGTATAATACTTTCACTAGTAGATTGGAAGCGAGGCCCAAAACCTAAATATATTTAGGATATAATTTCGAGTTTTCCGTATTTTCCTTTAGTCAGAGAAACATCGCCTTTAAAGGAAGTTGTATATCCATTTTCTATCTTTACTTTAGAGCCATCTTTTACTTGTTCTACTTCGTCTCCCCACAATGTTAGCTTGATTTCCCCTCCAGTTTCGTCAATCAAGAATGCATCGCAAACTTGGATGGTTCCACCAGATTTCATACTGACTGTTCTTGGCTCGCCTTTTCGTTCTACGGTTCCCTCTATGTTAATACCGCTTCTCATGTTTTTTGCTTGTTCTGCAGTTACCATTTAGTGAACCTCATTATGCGTTTATTATAAAGCTTTTTTTAGATGTCATAACCTCAATGAAAAATTTTCGAATTTGGTTTTTTGTAATGTAAATTTTTGCTCAACCTAGCTTCTAGTTAATATATTCAGTTTTTGGAATGGATTTTGCAGGGGTATCGAAGCCCGGCCAACCGAGAAGGACTCAAGATTGTACAAATAGGAAATCCTTTCCTTTAGGGGTTCGTGGGTTCAAATCCCACCTCCTGCACTTTAAATGGGATAATTAATTTCTGACAAATAACTTTCAAACCTAGATTTCGGCTGTTTTTACTGTCTTTACAGAATGTCGTGAAATCTCCTCGTGCAGCTTTGCAAGTCCCTCGTCTTTGAATGTCAAGTTACACCTGTAACACTGCCAAACCTTGACACTCATTACTATACATACCACAATTTTGCATTTAAGGATATTGAACAAATTGTCATTTTTTTTGAATTAGATTTGTGTTTTTTCAACAAACTCGAATTTTTTTTAGATTAATAGATAATTTTTTCTTTTATTTACACTGTACACCTAAGGATTTACATGCAAAGAAGGCAAATCCATGATGAATAATGACTGATATTCTTGAGATGTTAAGCGAGTTTTCCTATTTTGGCGTCTTTTTTTTACTAATTGGAATTAACGCCGTTCCAATATTGATGATTCCAACGTGGATGATTCTAGCATCATTTCACGCACTTGATACATCTTTTGATCCTTTAGCGCTTGCCTTGGTAGGGGCAACGGGCGCAACACTAGGTAGGATTTTCTTGAAGCGTTATAGCGGCTTTTTTAGGCGATTTATGGGAAAAGAACAACAATCTAATCTTGACGCAATTGGAAATTTTCTAAACAAGAAAAGATTTGGCTATCTTATCACATCTTTTGTTTTTGCTGCAACTCCTCTTCCAGACAACATCTTGTTTGTAGCCTATGGCATGATGAAGGCAAAAAGTTTTGGACTCTATCTTGGATTTTGGCTTGGACGAGCAATATCCTACTATATTATGATCTCAATTAGCAATGTCATTTTAGTACCATTTTTGCAATTATTTGAAGACAAGTATGTTGGAATTTTACTTGCAGATGGCGTAGGAATAGGCTCTGTGATATTATTTTCTTGCATTAATTGGACTTTATTGATTACAAAGCGAAAATTCAAATTAATTAAACCAAAGATTTGGAAACTCTGAAATTGAAAAGTCTTGAGCTTTTAAAAAAAGAGATAGAAAAATTAACTGTAAAAAATGACGCAGCACATGATTTTGAGCACATAATGAGGGTATATAGAAACACAAAAAAGCTTTGTAAAAGTGAAGAGGCAAATCCAAAACTGGTCTTATGTGCAGCTTTGCTACATGATATAGTGTCTTTTCCAAAATCTGACAAAAGATCAAAAACATCATCTAAAAAAAGCTCGATTTTAGCAGAAAAAATTCTAAAAAAATACAATTTTTCAAAAAATGAAATACAAATAATTTGTAATGCAATTTTGGATCATAGCTTTTCCAAAAACAAAGTGCCAAAAACAATAGAAGGCAAAATTTTGCAAGACGCGGACAGGCTTGATGCTATAGGGGCAATAGGAATTGCAAGAGCATTTGCTGTTGGCGGCCATGAAAACAGATCATTTTACAACAAGTTAGATCCATTTTGTATAAAACGATCCCCTGACGATAAAAAATGGACACTAGATCATTTTTTCAGAAAACTCTTGCTCTTAGAAAAACTAATGAATACAAAATCAGCAAAAATTGAGGCTAAAAAAAGAACCAAAATAATTAAAAAATATCTTGACGATCTGAAAAGGGAAATCTAGCCATAGTCAACATATCTGTCATATCGTTTTTCAACTTCAAGATTTTTTCCTTGAATTATTTTTTCAACCTCATCATTTTTTCGCATTTTGATATAGTTAGAAAGCTCAGAAAAATCACTTGTTTGTGGATATATCTCAAAAAGCGGATTTAACAGATTGAAATATTCAATTACCTTTTCTCTAAATTCTTGCCTTGTAGGTTTCTTTATGGAATTTAGGCGAAACCAAAGCACTGCCCAGCTTGCCCCAACTATGTGTGGCAATAAATCAAAGGCACGCTCAATTTCAAATCGTTGATCATTTCTCATAGATCAATCTTGCAAAATTTTTGCGCCAGCTTTTGCAAAATACGTTACTATCATGTCGGCTCCTGCCCTCTTTATAGAATAGAGTATTTCTGTGATAACATCATTTTCATTTATCCATCCTTGTTTTGCAGCTCCTTTTACAAGAGCATACTCGCCTGATACACTATAGGCTGATATTGGAATGTTGAATCGTCTTTTTGTTTCTGCAATAAGGTCAAGATACGCTAATGCAGGCTTTATCATGACAATGTCGACTCCTTCATTGATATCCATCTCAACTTCCCTTAGAGATTCCATCGGATTAGTAAATGGAACTTGGTATGTTTTTCTATCTTCAAACTTTGGTGCACAATCAGCCATATCACGAAATGGCGAATAAAATGCAGACCTATGTTTTGCAGAGTGTGACATTATAGCAACATCAGAAAACCCTGCATCATCAAGACTTTGCCTTATGGCAAAAACTTGGCCATCCATCATTGCAGAAGGGGAAACAACATCTACACCTGCTTGTGCTTGACTTACAGCAATTTTTGCAAGCGTTGCTATGCTTGAATCATTGTCAATCTTGTTTTCTTTAACTAGACCACAGTGTCCTGATGAGGTATATTGGCAGAGGCAAACATCTGCCATAATCACAATTTTTTTACCAAAATTCTTCCTAATCTCGGATATTGTCTTTTGAACAATTCCTTTATCCGCAAAAGCTGACGTTCCTGCATCATCTTTTACTACAGGAATTCCAAATAACATGACTGCAGGTATTTTCAAATCTACGACGGATTCTACTTCCTTTCCAACCTCATTTAGTGGAAGCCTTTCTATGTCTGGCATTGATTCAACCACAGTTCGT
>JAUYOQ010000074.1 GCA_030697975.1 Nitrosopumilaceae archaeon
AAAAAACACATGGAATAAATTGGTGCTGATTTTATAATTTCAGGTGAGGTCTTGGGTCAAAGACCAATGAGTCAGCATGGACCAGCTCTTAAAACAATTGAAATAGAGTCAAACCTTGAGGGAAAAATTGTAAGACCATTATCAGCTGCACTGCTACCACCGACAGATCCAGAAAAGAGTGGCCTGATAAAAAGAGAAAATCTTGGCATGATAAAGGGTAGGTCAAGAAAACCTCAGTTACAGATGGCAAGAGAGTTTGAAATTGAAAATCCACCAAATGCAGGTGGCGGGTGCCTCCTGACAGATCCTGCCTTTGCAATAAGAGCAAAAGATCTTTTCAAGCATACAGAAACTCCAACAACTAATGATATTGATCTGTTAAAGATTGGAAGACACTTTAGATTTGATCAAAACGTAAAGCTAATAGTTGGAAGAAACAAAGATGAAAATGAAGTAATGAAAGCACTTGCATTGCCAGATGATATTTTACTAGAGGCACAAGATCATGTAGGACCTGTCTCGTTGCTTAGGGGCAAGGAGTTAGAAAGATTTGAAAACCTTGCAGCAGCTATAACACTACGATATTCTGATGCGCCAAAAGACAAAGAGGGCATAGTAATTGCAGAAAAGGGCAAAAACAGGGCCAATATATCTATCATGTCTGCCGAAGAGCCATCTTACCTCAAGTATCGAATCTAGTAAACCAACTTACGCACAAACCAATACGAAAGACTTTTTGAAGGAGTAGATCGCTGTTTTAGATAAATGCAAAAGCAGGAAAACCCGACCTATCTAAAGGCCATAACAATACGTGATCCTAGTGATATCCATTCAATAAAAGAGGATATCAAAAAAGGAATGATCCTAATTTTGCGAGTTACTCCTCTTGCCCAAAAAAATGTTGATGAGTTGCGTATAGTGGTCGAAGAGTTATACAAGGTTGCAAAATCTAGTGGAGCAGATATTGCAAGACTTGGTGAGGAAAGAATTATTGTTACTCCATCAAGTGTAAAGATCTGGAAGCCTGAATACGATCTAAAATAATTTTATTGCTTCTTGAATTTGTGGATAGTGAGCTGGTAGTCTGTACATGCGCCTGATTGACATTGCCAAGTTTTCAGACTTGCGACGCTCTCCGTGATTTACCAGTACTCGTCTGAGCTTTGGTCGTAGCTTGTGAATAAATGACATTAGCTGATTATAGTCGCTGTGTCCGCTAAAGCCGTCAAGTTTTTCAACACCACATTCAACGTTGACGACTTCAACCTTACCTTCCTTTCCTAACATCGATACTTGCTTTGCACCATCAAGAACCCGTCTGCCAAGTGTTCCGTTGACCTGATATGAGACAAATACAATCTTGTTCTTTTTTTGTGGAGCAATGCTTTTGAGGTATTCAAGTACTGGACCTCCCTCTAACATGCCAGAAGTTGCCATGATAATGCACGGCGTGCCATCGCGAAGAGGTTCTTCTCGTGCATCTCCATGTTCAATGTTTGTAAAATATTCAGAGTCAAATGGATTGTCGTCTGTCTCTAAAATTTTCTGTCGCAGGTCTCTTGATAGATATTCAGGATATGCCTCATGTATTGATGTAGCTTCTGCGATCATTCCTTCCATAAATACAGGAGCTTCAACCATCTGGCCTGACTTCATGTATTGAGCTATTACCATCATGATTTCCTGTGCACGTCCCACTGCAGGAATTGGTATGAGAACTTTACCGCCGTCTTTTAGAATTGTGTTTATTGCATTAACAAATGCAGTCTCAACTTCTTCGCGTGTTGGCTGAATGTCCTCTTTTGCACCATATGTGCTTTCAATAAGCAATGTCTCAACTCGAGGATAGTTCCAGTTTGCACTCTCAAACAGTATGCTTTTGCCAAACTTTAGATCACCAGTATACACAAAGTTGTGATCGCCATTTCCTATGTGAAAGTGGCATGTAGCAGAGCCAAGTATGTGTCCTGCGTTAGATAAAACAAGTTTGATATCAGGCGAGATGTCTGTGACTGTTCCATATGAGAGAGTGATTGCCTGTCTCATGATCTGCTTTACATCTGCTTCAGAGTATATCGGTGCCCGTCCCTGTGCCGCTGCTACCTTGATTGCGTCAAGCTGAATCACGTTCATCATAGGTAGTGTTGGTTCTGTGCAGTAGATTGGGCCCTTGTATCCGTATTTGCAAAGAACTGGCAAAAATCCAGTGTGGTCAAGGTGTGCGTGGCTTATTACTATGGCATCAAGATCATCTAAGGTAATATTTGCCCAGTCTAGTCGCGGAAATGAATCCATCGGGCTTTTTACGCCAGGGTTTATCCCACAGTCAATGAGTATTTTGCTTTCGACTGTAGTCAAAAGCATGCAGGATCTTCCTACCTGCCCAAATCCACCAAGCGTTAATAATGAAACCTCAGATTTTTGCGAGAGTTTTGGCCTAAAGATTTTCTCGCCAACCTGCTTGAGCTGCTTTGCCCTTTCTTGGGCAGATATCTTTAGGTTATAGTTTATGGCCTTTATGGTGCTTGATTGGATTGTAGTTGCTTTTCTAACACGTATTTTCCAGCCGGTTTTTTCTGTAATATCAGCATGATTAAATTCCGCAGGGTTTCGTTGTAAAAGCCAAGGTCGCTTTGCCTCTATTGATACCTCGCCTATTGCTGTATCAAAGAATGTTCCCTGCATGTCTGCTTCTTTTGGAACTGCTTGTGCAATGATTTGTCTTGCTTCCTCTTCTGATTTTCTAATTGATTCGTCTGTTCGTACTACAATTCTTTTTTTAATGACATTAACAAGGTTTGAGATTATTTCGTTATGTTCCATCAGGTAGCGAGGAGTGTTTGTAAAAAGCGCAATTCTTGGTCCCTCATAATCAATTTTTGTTACGTTTGCCTCTTTTGGTATACTTTGCAGTATTGTTGCCATGATATTTTGACCTGGTGCAAGTTCCTTTTGTTGTTGTTTTCTTTGCATTAAATCACTAGAGTTTGATGATTGTTTTCTTTTGTTCTCTTGTCAAAAGACGGAATCCATCTTTGTCGATAAGTGCGATATTGATTCCATCGCCGGTTCCAATATTTCTTGTAATAGCTGCCTTTACAGCACGCAGAGCTATTACCTTTGCCTCATCAATTGAGAGGTTGTTGCGGTATTCTTCTTCTAAAAGACCATATGCAACTGGAGAACCGCTTCCAGTTGTAACATAAGTTTTCTCTTCTGCTGAACCAAACATATCAATGTTATAGAGTGCAGAACCACTCTTGTCATAGCCACCAACCAAGATATCAGCTATGAATGGATATCCCCGATTTTGATGAAAGATAAGCGAGGCAAGTCTTGTTATGGATCTGATTGGGATTGGCTCTCCCTTTTGTAATTTATGGATGTTAGCATGATAGCGTAAAATGTCAGTAAGGTTTTGTGCATCCGCTACGCCACCTGCCATTGTCATTCCAACATGGTCATCAATTTTTTGTATTTTCATTGTGTTGTTATTTGCAATAAAATAGCCAGCGCTTGCTCTCATGTCGGCGCACAACACGACTCCTTCCTTTACCTTGATACCTACAGTTGTGGTTCCATGTAGTATTTTTTCTTCGACATTATTTGACAAATTAGCACCTTGCTGAGAATATACTATGAAGGGTTTACACCCTTTTAAATAACTTTTTGTTTGTAGCAAATTGATAAAAAGTGGCAAAAAAACATGATGACGTGCCGTCTCACACCATGGAATTGCCAAGGCTAATTGTTATTGGTAATAACAATATCGGTGATGTTGGAAAATTTCTCAAATCGCTTGATAGTCCTCAAAAAGTGTCTCTAGTTTCAGGCACGCATGTAAAAAAACTAATTCAAAAAAAAATTGAGCGTTCTTTGGCCTCATCTCAGATAAAGTTTGTCTGGCATATAGCAAGCGACAACAGCGTAGGTGCAATTAGGAAATTTCAGAACAAGGTCAGCGAAGATAACAGTCACATGATAATTGGAATTGGTGGCGGAAGATCTGTTGATATTGCAAAGATGATTGCGTTTAATCTTAAAAGACCGTTTGTAAGTATACCTACTTCGGCCTCTCATGATGGGATAGCTAGCCCTTTTGTTTCTATACAAGGCAACAAGCCGCATTCTGTGGTTGCTACTGCACCACTAGGGGTCTTTGTAGATATTGAGATAATCAAAAAGGCCCCAAGGAAACTGCTTGCAAGCGGGTGTGGGGATCTTGTTGCAAATCTTATTGCTGTCCGAGACTGGGAACTTGGGCGCGATAAAACAGGCGAATATTTTGGAAGATATGCTGCAAATCTGGCATCAATGAGTGCAAATATTATAATGGAAAGTTCATGTATGTTTTCAAGAAAGGGTTTGGATGTTAGAGTAGTTGTTGAGGCTTTGATTAGTGCAGGAGTAGCATCATGTATAGCAGGAAGTAGCAGACCTTGTTCAGGTGCCGAACACCTCTTCTCACATGCATTGGATAAGTTAGCGCCAGGTGTAGGACTACATGGTGAAAAGTGTGGAATTGGATCAATAATGATGGCCAAGCTGCAAGGCCAAGACTGGAAAAAATTTGAAAAGACGCTGAAAGATGTAGGAGCTCCAACTACTGCAAAAGAGATCGGTCTTGACTCTGACACATTAGCAAAAGCACTAACTATAGCACAGGATCTAAGACCTGAACGCTATACGATTCTAAAAGAGATTAAAATGACTCCAAAAAAAGCAATTGCTCTTGCAAGGAGCACTAGAGTTCTCTAGCTTATGCTGCTTTTTGCGCAACTGGCTTTTCAGTTGCAGGTTTAGGCTCTGTCTCAGCCTTTTGTATCTGTTTGTTTAGGTAGGTTTCAACAAAATTAACTTTCTCTATGAAAGTGACAAATTTGAAAATATCCATTTGTATAAAGTGTTTGATAATTTGCAATCCATCAACGCGGAACAGCTCTTCAGGTATTGTAATGTCAAGTGCATTGCCGTTTTTCTTAAAGGCAATCTTAGAGTCCTCTACAGGCATGTGTCTTTTTAAAATTCCCGTGATTTTGTCTTCGTCTGCTTCTAGTGCCTTTACTACATTGATATCGTAGAGAATCGTTTTTCCTGCAAATCTATGGTTAAAATCAACTTGGACTCGACCAGAGCCAATGAACCTGATTATTCCCTTTTTCTCATCTAACTCTATGGTATCACCAACAGAAACTTTCTCTGCATCTTCGCCAAGTTTACGCAGTGGGATCATTCTGACCTTTCCTGTATCTCTTACTCCAAATCCTTTGTCAGGGGACACTTCGACTGTAGTTTTGTCACCTACATTTGCGTTCGCCAATGCATCATCAAGTCCCTTTATCACCCAAGACTCGCCAACAGAAACCAATTTTGGTTGATATTTTATGTTGGCATCATGTAGAGAATGTTTTTTTGCTTCTTCTTCAGTTGTTGTTTCAAATACTTCGTTTGTGTCTTTTACTTTTGCAGTATAATCAACTAGAATCAGTGAACCTTTTTTGAATGGCAATGTAGTCCAGCTTCGAATTTCCTTATATTAAGTTAACATGAGTTTAGAGATTTTTGAGTTTTTCTTCAGCAACTTGTAATGCATCAACTGTATTTGTTTTGTAACCCATCATGTTAAGTGTTGATGAAATTGCAGAAATTGTTCTCATCACATGATATCGGTGCACCTCTCCCATGCACCCAACTCTAAACACTTTTCCCTTGAGGTTACCAAAGCCTCCAGCAACTAGAACTCGAAACTTTTTAGCTAGTGTATTACGAAATGTATTGTCTTCTAGCCCTTCTAGATAGTTTAGTGCTATAATTGAAATAGAACGATCCTCTTCTTTTGCAAATGGCGTAAGGCCTAGTCCACTAAGGCCAGAATATAGCGCATCAGAACATGCCTTATGACGTCGTATTCTTACATCTAGTCCTTCTTCAAGAATTATTCTCAAGGCTTCACGAAATGCGTAGAGAAGTGGTAGTGCAGGAGTAAATGGAGTGTGTTTTGATTCCTCATAATACTTGAAGTATCTAGCTAGATTGAAGTACATTGTTGGTGGGGGGTTTTCTATCATATGCTTTTTTGCCCTTGGGCTAACTGAGATAGGAGAAATTCCAGGTGGTGCTGCTAGGGCTTTTTGTGCGCCTGTTATACACACATCAATTTTCCATTTATCTACAGGTAGTTCGGCACCGCCAAGCAAGGAAACAGAGTCTACCACATAGAAGGCATTATTTCTTGAAGTAAGAGATGATATTTTATCTAGATATTTTACTTGGGTGCCTGTCGATGTTTCGTTGTGGACAACATAGAATGCTTTGACGTCTTTGTTGTTATCAAATGCCTCTTTTACTTGCTCAAAGGTAGCGTTTTGTCCTGGTGGTGTTTCAAGTTTTATGACGTTTGCGCCCTGCCACTCTAACATTTGGGCTAGTCTCCCGCTAAATTCACCGTTTACGGGAATGATTACCTTGTCGCCTTTTCTAATCAAGTTAACTACAGATGCCTCAACGGCTCCTGTACCTGATGCAGAAAGTGCTACGATATCGTTTTTTGTTTGAAAGACTTGCTGTGTTTTTTCTATTACTTCGGTGTATAACTCTACAAAGTCCTGACTTCTATGATTAATTATATGTGTAAACATTGCTCTTAGTACTCGCTCAGGAACGTTGGTAGGACCTGGCAACATTACTAAATATTCCAAATAATTTCGCCTGACAGGGTTGTTAGTCGGCTTTATTTATAATTAAAGATCTTTAGTCTGTCTTTTGCATTAATTTTTAACAAAACATTTCTTGTTCCCTGTGGGACAAGATCTTTCCAGTCTTGGTCATTTGCTATTTTTGCTCTAAGGTTGGTGCCTGAGTAAGATTCTCTTTGTCTTAGTGGGACAGGGATTACCTTTATTCCTCGTTTTTGAAATAGAGTTTGGCTAAACTCATCATTTGAGAACACGACATCATATTTTGGCACGATTGAATCAATTTGTAGTGTCCAGTTGTTGTGATCATTTACATCTGGAATATAGTAAATCTTGATTTGCTTTGCAATTTTTTCATCAATTGAAGATAAGATCATCTCATTTCTTTCATCTGCAGTGAATGGATTTTTCATTTCATTTGATTTGTTAGAGCTGCCAATACATATCCACAGATTTGCAACTTGCGATAATCCAAATAAGATGGCCTCAAGGTGCCCCAAGTGAAACGGCTGAAATCTTCCTATTAAGAGACCATTCATGTCGCAGCTTATTTTGTGTTCTTTAAAAAATTTCAGTTATGCTCCAGCATCAAGCAGCGCAGCCATAAACAAAATTGCGACAGATAAAACTATAGTAACTTCGCCTAGTATGATTATTTTTTTACGTAGTTTCTGTATTTGGTTATCTGATAGTTGTTTTGAAATAATTTTTTCTTCTACGTCTTTTCTAATTATTCTAACATGGACTGCATATGCCAAGATCAAGGCAACTACAAGAATTATCTTTACAATTAAGAAATTTCCATAGCTTGATGAGAGCAAAAGATCTGGTTTGTTTAGAAATGCAATAGAGTTGTAGATGCCTGTACCAATCAGAACTATTAAGGAAGGGATTGCTATTTTATTGAATCTTCTTCCAACTTTGATCATAAATTGTAGTCTTTCTTCTAAAGATGTTGACATTGTTTTTAGAAGCGGAGACATGACTGCGCCAATAAACAAAGATCCACCGACCCAAATTGCTGCAGAGACAAGATGTATCCAAGTAATTATTGCCTGTTCCATTGTCATGGTGAATCGATGTTGTTCTAACAGATATTATCTATTTGGATGTTGACAACATTTTTTAGTTGTACAAACTCTGAGAACAATAACTTGGTTACATTACAAGGACGAATGATTCTTTTTGCTGCAATAGGTGGCCTGCTTGCATTGATGGGTGGTATAGTCTATTATTCGAGTCTTGACATACCACATCTAGAATTAGCTGAAATAGAATTAGCTAATGTAGAAGTTGTTGATGTCAACAGCATAGAAAATCGCGTTAAGCTTGAAACAACGTTTCTTGTAAAAAATCCTAGTGATAAAACATTCACTGTTCCTATTATTTCATATGAGATTTTTGCTAACGGTAAGTCACTTGGTACAGGTCAGTACTCAACTGCGGATGTTGCAATGCCTGGAAGAGCAGCGTTTTATCCTGGTTCTGAAATACCGTTGAAGAGCACTTTACAATTTGTTTTGTCAGATACTATAACAGAAGAATACAAGGCAATTACAAGCGGAGAAAATGTAGAATATAGCGTAAAAGGTATGATTACTGTAGAGACTGCTTGGAGTCTTATTGAAAAAGAGTTTGAAAGTACACTCTAGTATTCTTGAATTTAGTAATTAATGGGCCGAGAGAGATTTGAACTCTCGACCACCGCCGTGTCGAGGCGGTATCCTAACCACTAGACCATCGGCCCGATGAGACAAGACCTGATGTAGACATTATTAACGTTTAACAAAACATGAATAGCCCAAAAATTACTTACTGTTTATGAATAATGATTTTTCAGACGAAGAGAAATCAGGTCTTTACAAGGCAATCTTTTCTAGGAGAGATGTGCGTTCACATTTTACATCAAAGCCAATAGATGAAAAGATTTTATCGCAAATTCTTCATGCAGCCCATCATGCGCCTTCTGTAGGCTTTTCCCAGCCATGGAATTTTATCTTAATCAAAGATTATGAAATACGAAAAAAGATCAAAGAGTCCTTTGAAACTGAAAAAATGCACTCATCTAAATTGGTAGAAGAGCCAAGAAGAACAAAATATCTTTCTTTCAAACTAGAAGGAATACTTGATTCGCCGCTTAACATATGCGTTACATACGATCCATCAAAGTTTGGCCCATTTGTGATAGGAAGGTCAAGCATTCCTGAGACAGGCCTCTACAGCGTTTGTTGTGCAGTTCAGAATCTTTGGTTGGCTGCAAGATCTGAAGGAGTTGGTGTTGGATGGGTGAGTATACTTTCAAATAATATATTAAAAAATCTGCTAGAGCTTCCTGAGCATGTTGTTCCTGTTGCGTATCTATGTTTAGGCTATGTATCAGAATTTGCGACAAAACCAGATCTTGAGTCATCTGGTTGGCTCTCAAGACTCAAGCTACAAGATGTAGTATACTATGAAAAGTGGAATCAAAAAGAAAATTCAAGTTGGAATACAATTAAAGAATTAATCAAAACAAATCTCGACTATGCTTAAATAATTACATGTATGTTTTGTGCTGGGCTTGTGGCGCAGAGTCATTAAAATGACGTGCAACATGGATAGCGCGGTAGCCTCCTAAGTTACAGGTCGAGGGATCGAAGCCCTCCAAGCCCGCATTATACTAAGATGATTTACAATTTTGGTTTAAATAGACTGACAATAGAGTTGCGCTATGAAAGTTGTAGTTATTTCTGGTAGTCCAAGAAAAGGAGCTAACACAGAAATCATGATGAGGCTTGTGTATGAATATACAAAAACAAAAAATGAAGAAACTAAATTCATCAATCTCTCAGAAAGTAAAATAGATTGTTACTACGGTCCTAACGAAAAATATAGTGACATTACATTACAAGCTGCCAAAGACATAACAGAAGCAGATGTTTGGTTGGTTGGAACGCCAATATACAATTCATTTTTCAGTTCTTCTTTGAAGAATCTCTTTGAGTACATCAATTACAAAAAAACTGCTGGAAAGGTTGCAGGTATAGCAATTATGGCTTCAGGAAACATTGGCTTTATCGATGTTCAGACACTTGTAACTCAGCTAATGTCATATTTTCGAGTCATAACCAACCCAAAAGCAGTATACGTGACTGTAGACATGATAAAAGACGGGACTGTAATAGATGAAGCAAAGACTAGATTAAAAGAACTAGTTGATGAGACGCTGGTTTTGGCTTCTAAGCAGATTTAACCGTTGTAGGTAGATTAACGACTTTGAAGATTTTTACAGTATAATCTCCTTCAAAAATTTTGATTGTTCTATCTGAGTTAGAATCTAGAACTCTAAATCTGTATTCGTAAGATCCGTCTGCTTTAACATCGGTTTGTGCGAAATGATATGCATCGTTTCCTTTATAGATCTGGATTATTACTGGATATTCAACGGCAGCGTTGTTGATTTTTCCTTCAACAAATCCAAATGGAAGTTTGTTGTTTAATGGTATGTTCATAGTTAGTGTAGTCTTTTCAAGAGCTAGAGAATCGTCAATTGGTATTATCTCAGTAACCGATTGTTGTTTTTCTGCAAAGGTTGGAGAGATAACAACTATTGATAGCAATGCTGTAAGGATTCCAAGGGCTGCTAATGTACGCACAAATTTTTTTGAAAAAAGTTACATATTAAGATGACGCATAATTCATTAGATCTACTAGTTCAAGATGCTTAACAAGCATCTGTTTGTTATATTTGGTGTATTTTATTTGTTAAGTAAGGAAGTCTAGGTAACTTTGCGTTTTGTTTTACGTTTTGTCTTTTCTTTAGAAGCTAGAGCCTTAATGTTTGCTAGTTCAGTTTTAAGGGCTTCAATCTGGACCATTGTTTCTAGATTTTCAATTTTTTGTTTTAGCTGATTGATCTCGCTTTCTTTTAGCTTTACTGTATTTCTTAGTTCTTCTACTTAATTTCCTAATTTACTCTTGGTCTGACTTAGTTCGCTATCTGTAATATTTGCAAACGTTTGTGTTGTTCCTCGCGTTCCAACTATCTGGTATGGTTCATTCAGCTTTTTTTTTACATCGTGATCATGACCATGATCGTATTTGTGCATGTAATCCTTGCTTTTTTGAGCCAGATAACACATGGCAGTTAGAAACCACGTGATTGGAACTGCCATCATGAATACAAACTGAAGTATTGGAAAGGCAGAGCCTAGAATAAACCACAGCAGGGATAATACAGCAGCAAACGCGCCAGTTACTACAGTTGCCAGGTGATTTCTCAAATATCCCATGTTTAACCTCACAAATTTGGCTGAATATAAATAATAATGTCAATACCAGTATTTGAAATTAAAAAGAAAGGGCGAACCCGATCTACTCTTCTTTTTTAGTGCCTTCTGTAGACGGAGCTACATTGTTTAAAGTCTCTGATTGCAGGATCTTTATTTTTGCTAGTAGTTCATTTCGTAGATCTCGTGCAACTCGTCTTACTGTAGGTCTTGGAACACCTAGCTCATCTACCACTTTACTGTAAATATCTTGTTTGTCGGTTAGTCCCTTGTCCAGATAAGCGTTAATTGCTTGTTTAATAACCGTGCTTTGATTTGTGCGATTCACAGATTCTAAATTTTAGTCGTTCTATATAAGATTATTTTATAAGAAAAAATTTGTAATCATTATTTAAGAAATTCTTTTCATAAAAAATTTGATATGAGTTATAGATAAAGTCATGGTTACAAGATTCAGCAGATTTTAAAAATTTAATTATAACATTGAGTCAGAAGACAGTTATTCCTAACGCTAGTGGGTACTGGGTTTGTTTTAACAAGTTTATTGGTTAGCAAAACTCTTATGTTTATAGTAAGAAAGTTTCGAAATGACCAAAGCCACAATCGAAACTAGTTTTGGAAATATTGTGTTTAGATTATTACCAGACATTGCGCCTGAAACGGTACGAAGCTTTGCAAAATTAGCCCAGTCTAGGTTTTATGATGGTACGTTATTTCATCGTGTTATTCCTGGTTTTATGATACAAGGTGGAGATCCCAATACAAAGAATGCCGATAAAAGCAGATGGGGAATAGGCGGTCCTGGTTATACCATAAAAGCTGAGTTTAATTCCAGATCTCATTTTCGTGGTATTGTTTCTATGGCAAGAGCAACAGATCCAGATAGCGCAGGCTCACAGTTTTTTATAGTGACAACAGATAGTGCCTTTCTTGATAGACAGTATACAGTGTTTGGTGAGGTAGTAGAAGGAATGAACATTGCCGATAAAATTGTTAATTTACCAAGAGACAAAAATGATTGTCCCTTAGAAGAAGCTAAAATGCATAAGGTAACGCTAGCTGAGTAGATGTTTAGTTTGAAAATTATAGTCTCTGTCCTAATCTTATTTGTATTAGTATCATTTGTCCCACAAGGTTTTGCCCAAATTTCTTTAGGTGCACCTGCGATTCAAATGGATGTTAGCATTACAATTGAAGAAGATGGCAAGGTGTATGTAGTTCATAGAATAGCAAGTAACACAAAGGCTCAACAACTTGATTTAATCAATGGAACTGTGTCAAATCTGAGAGTTATAGATGAACAAGACGCTGATGTACAGTTTGCAAAAATTGGTGTTGAGGATATAAGTAGCGTTACCATTTTTCCTACAAAAGAAATTGTTAGTGTTAAATATGATCTAGCTGATGTATTAGAGCTAAAGGATGGGGTGTGGACATGGAATTTCTTTTATCCTGAGAGTACGATGTTCCTTTTTCCTAAAAGTGTTGATTTAATCTTTGTAAATGACCGACCTGTAAATCTTGGATATAATGATGCAAAAGGAATACGATGTCATGGTTGTCAGATGATTTTAGAATACATTATCAATGAGCCAGTGATCACGCAAGAAGTCAAATGGCAAGATAGAGCCTTTAATGTTGAGATTATAACTTTGGCTGAGATCACTTCATTTAATTTTGATCAACCAAAAAAGACCATTAGTTTTGATGTAAAAAATGATCATCAATTTGTTACATTACTTATTCCGTTGGAACTTTTATGGAATCCCTATCAGGTATATCTGGATCAAGAACCTTATGGAGTGTTTGCTGATGAAGAAAAAGTTTTCAAACATGAATTTGTTGTTAATGAAACTCATGTTCAGTTAAATATGCGGCCTGAAACTGCAGGTACTATACGAATTATAGGCACTTCGGTAGTGCCAGAGTTTCCATTATTTGTCCCACTAGTCTTAGGAATGTCTATGATTATGGTACTAGTCTTTAGAAAATCATTCGCTGCCAGAACCACATGAGCAAAAGCCATACTCGTCTATTCGTGTATTACAGAGATGACATTTTTCACCATAGTCTATTTCCCATGGTTCTTTTCCAAAGAGTCTAAAATGATCATCAATTTCTAATGGAATTTCTCGTTCTTTCTTCAACAGTATTTAGCACTGATTACATCTATACATAGATTAACACAACATTT
>JAUYOQ010000076.1 GCA_030697975.1 Nitrosopumilaceae archaeon
AGTCTTCCAAACCCAGTTGCGATTTCATCCAAGACTAACAAAACATCAAATTTCTTACATAGCTGACTAATTTTTTGCTGAAATCCTTTAGGAAATATCACTGCTCCACCAGCTACCTGTGCACCGCTTTCCATAACATATGCTGCAATTTTGTCATTGTTTGAAAATAGTTTTTCAATTTTTTCTAAACAGTAATTCTGATATTCTTCACATGAATAATTTCCAGGAATTCTATATTTGACTGGAACAGGTGTTCTAATCACATGAAATAATTGATTTTTAAAATTTGAAAAAAATTTTGGAACGTACCCTACTGACATTGATCCAAACGTATCACCATGATATCCATTTTCAAGTGTTGCAATAGTTGTTTTGTTTCTATCAATGTTTTTCCAATATTGTAAAGCAATTTTGAATGATATTTCCATCGCAGTAGAACCGTTATCAGAATAGAACACTTTATTCATGTTAGGAGAAATTTTTACGAGTTTTTTTGCAAGAATTTCTGCAGGTTCATTAGTCAAATTAAAGAGTGAGGACTGTTGCAACTTTTTTGATTGTTTTATTATTACATCAACAAGCTCTTTTTTTGAGTGTCCCCAAACATTACACCACATGCTTGCAACTCCATCAAGGAGTTTATTTCCATGAGAATCATAAAGCCACATTCCTTTTCCTTTAACGATCTCATCAAATTTTTCCCATTCACTCATCTGAGTGTAAGGATGCCATACAGCACTATCATGTTTCATTTTGTTCCTTCTAGTTAACATGTTCTTAATAACCAACCGACAAAAAGGTTAATCAATTAAACAACGGCATTTTTTTTATTGAAATCCTATTTTATAACTGGAACCGATACAGGTATTGGCAAAACTTGTGTTGTTGCAGGATTGGCTAGAGCACTAAAACAAAATCAAATCAATGTAGGAGTTATGAAACCATATGCGTCAGGTTCTAAAAGAAATACTAAATTTAGATCCGAGGATGTAGAAATCTTAGCAGATGCAGCACAGGTAAATGATCCTGAAGAACTTTTAAACCCATATTTCTTTTCAGTTCCAGCATCTCCTTTTTCAGCTGCAAAAAAACTAGGAGTTACTATTGATAATAAAATGGTCTTGGAGAGATTCAAAAAACTACAACATCTGCACGATGTTATGATTGTTGAAGGAATAGGTGGAATACTTACACCGATTCTAGCCAATTTTTACGTAATTGATCTGATAAAAGACATGAACTTGGAAACAATAATTGTTACAAGTTCAAAAATTGGGACTGTGAATCACACATTAATGACATGCAAGATGTGTGAAAAATACAACGT
>JAUYOQ010000086.1 GCA_030697975.1 Nitrosopumilaceae archaeon
AAAGAAGCACTCATGCAGTTTATTATAAGAAAAGGCAGTTGAAAATGTCTGATCAAACAGACAGGCATCAGTTCTTTAAGGACAAAAAATTGATGAACATTTTATCATCAGTTATGGACTCGCCAAAATCTGCAAAAGAAATTAGCAGTGAATGTAACCTTCCGATAAGTACTGTTTATAGAAAATTGTACCTGATGTATCATAACAGTTTACTGAAAACATCAGGTACTATAACAGATAGTGGTGTTAAAACACGAAAATTTACAAAAAAGCAGATTCCACCACAATTAGCATAGCTATGTAACAAATTTTACAAAATAAATCTTGCAAGTATAAATACGGATTTGTGATTTGCCAAACTAGGCAATATGGCAATTAACCCATTTACTTCATTTGTTTTTGATCTTTTCATTCTTGCAGCTGTTTTGATAACAGGTTACACTTGCAATTTCTATTACTTGGCATATCTTTCAAGAAAACGCAGAGAAAAATATGATCTAGTCTCACTTGGCGAGCCAACAATTACAATTCAGCTGCCAATTTACAATGAAAAGTATGTTGCCGCGCGCCTTGTAAACGCTGTCTGTGCAATGGACTATCCAAAGGAAAAAATCAAGATTATGGTTCTTGATGACTCTGATGACGATACTGTAGCAATTCTTGAGGATTTGGTAAGTCACTACAGGAAAAACGGATTTGACATAATTCATGTAAGGCGAGGCTCAAGAAAAGGGTACAAGGCTGGCGCACTAAAATATGCGATGAAGTTTACAAATACAGAGTTTGTTGCAATATTTGATGCAGACTTTATTCCTCCAACATGGTTTTTAAAAAAAGCAATTCCATACTTTTCAAAATCAAACATTGGCCTTATTCAGGCAAGATGGGGACACATAAACGAGAACTATTCGGCAATAACTCAGGCCCAGGCACTAAGCCTTGACTTTCATTTTCTAATAGAACAGCAGGCAAAGAGCAACTCTAATCTTTTTATGAACTTTAATGGGACTGCCGGAATTTGGAGAAGAGAATGCATAGAAGATGCTGGCGGATGGCATACTGCAACACTTGTCGAAGACTTGGATCTAAGCTACAGGGCACAGATGAAGGGATGGAAGTGTATGTTCATTCCAGATATCGTTGTAAATGCAGAACTTCCAGTACAGATGAATGCTGCAAAAAGGCAGCAGTTTAGGTGGGCAAAAGGCTCAATGCAATGCGCTATCAAGTTACTTGTAGATATTTTAGTAAAAAGGAGAATTACAGTTGAGGCAAAAATTCAGGCCTTTATCCAGCTAACGCGACATATAGTATACCCGTTGATGCTAATGCAGTTTTTAGCACTGCCTGTTTTACTGGCAGGTGGCATCAATCTGTACGTTGTTAGCATTCTTCCAGCACTTACAATTGCTGCATACTTTGCTCTAGGACCTGGCGCATACCTGCTACTCATACATGACATGTATGGAAAATCATGGAAGTCAAAGGCAAAGGTACTGCCATACTTGGTAATTTATTCAGCAGGGCTGGCAGTAAACAATACTGTAGCTGTATTTGATGCAATGTTTGGAAAGAAAAATGAATTTTTGCGAACCCCAAAATATGGAATCATAAAAAACACAGATGACTGGCATGACAAAGCATACAATCTGCCATTTACAAAAACAACACTTCTTGAGATATTCTTTGGAATCTATGGCCTTATGGGAATCCTAGTATCAATTTACTCAAACAATGCTTTTTTTGCACCAATAATTGGGCTACAAACCGTAGGATTTCTCTATATTGCCTCACTTAGTCTTGCACACTCTAGATTTAAAAGAAATAAATCAAGCAATCCTAAGGTCATATCAAAGGCAGAAAAAATGGCAAATAAAACATACAAGCTTGCAATGATTGGAATTTTTGGAATAATTATTTTTGGCGTTTATATGGCATTTGATGGATACCACAAGGACGTTTACCCGCTTGATCTAACACGTGGTCTTTTGTTTAGAATAGCTGCATCATCTGAACCAGAGACAATGCTTGCTGATCTTCACGCAATAAAAGAAAACCTTGACAAGGTAACGGTAAACCTGCCTGAAAACAAAAATCCGGTTTGGATATTTCCAACTGACTCGACAAACTTTGCGCGAATCCAGCAAGACATTGATGTGATGACTGCAAGTGTTGAAAAGATATCTACAGTCCCACGTGACAGCTCTTCATTTCATACAGGAATGCGTGATGTCCATGAAAGGGCAGTCATTTTACGTGAAAACGTAATGGATGCAACACCATACATGTATGTCAGCGTCTCAAATATCCTATTTAGCTCAATTTGGATTGCCGCAATACTTGGAATCTTTGCTGTACTAAAGAAGAGAAGAGAGCAGCTTAGAGCCTATGATGCATCAGAAGATGTTTGAATACTAAGCTCTTGTCTTATTTCATCAACTGCACGGATGCCAAAAATATCTCGCACCTGCTGAATTCTTATAGTCTCTTTTAGAAGTTCTCGTCCCAAACTATTTTGTAATACATTAAAGACATCGGTGAATCGGATCTCCCACCTGTCTGCACAGTCTAAAATCCTGCTTACTGCCCACTGCCTTACCTCTGCTGGCAGTACTAGCTTTTCTTGTAACTCAATTGATAGCTTGTCAAAGAGGTTGATTATTTCTGCAGTCTGTGCTGCCATCTTTTCAAGGTCTTTTATCTCGCCATACTTTGATTCAGCCTGCATTCGTATGTTTGACTGGAACTCTGATAATTTCAATAAGGCTAAAACATCCTTTGAGGCCTCTGATGAGGACTTGGTTGTGACGCTTTTTATCCCCTGAATCTCTTGGAATAACCTGTCTGCCTTTTGGTGGACTTCGGAAATCGACTTGTCCTCTCTGTTTATGAGCTCTGCTAAACCTGAAACCTCATTTTTTATATTCAAAATATCGTTGCCAAAACTTCCTGCCCTGTGTGAAATTGCCTCTACGTTATGCTTTACCATTTCAATTTGTATTGGAATATCTGAAACTGATTCTGACTTTGCCATAGATACTTGCAACTCATGGTTTAGATTTTCTATCCTATCTGATATTTTCATTATCATTGTTGTATTGTTTTTAATAGAATCAAAGCTATCAGAAACTTGCTGCATTAACTTTTCTGTCTTTGGTTCTAGCTTTTGATCCTCGATTTTTTTTAGCTTTTCTTGCAGTCTTGTAGTCTGTGAGTTTATCTTTGCAACAAGACCTGACTGGGCTCGAACCTGGCTTAGCCCGTCATAGAGTTTTTCTGTATCATGCTCTAGTGAGCTGATATGTTTTGACTGTTTTTGTACGTGTTCTACCGATGTTGCCACAGTATCAATCATGTCCTTTATTGCAATTAGCACCTTTTGGTTTTCGGCAAAAATCTTTGTCATTGCCTTTAGCTCTTTTGATAACGTTTTAGCAGAAGTTGATATGGTTTCAACCTTTTTTATCAGGCTAGCTGGAGTTGG
>JAUYOQ010000092.1 GCA_030697975.1 Nitrosopumilaceae archaeon
CTTGCCAATTCCAGCCGATCCAGAAAACAAAAGATGAGGCATTTCTGAAGGATTTTTCATTAGAACACTTAGACTTCCAACAATATCTTTTTGGTTTACAAGATCTGCAAGTTTTGTGGGACGATATTTTTCAACCCACATCAAATTATGCAGCGACATGTTCTGATCGGCTCCCCTTCTTCCTAATAAACCTCAAAAAGGATCAAATGATCAGACAATTTAGTGAAGATAATTGATCGATCCTAATACATCAAGATCCTCCTTGGGATCAGTGATCCCAACATGATCGACGCACAAGATATGGTAAAGGTACATACCACAGGGTATGATCTGGAAGAAGTCAAGATTATTCTGAATCATGATATTAAGCTAAACATTAGTGGAATTGAAATTGAAGGAAAACAGGGTGAAATGCTCAATGTTCCAAGATGGATATCTCAAGTGCTAGAGTCTGAAAATCACGCAAAACTCCAGGATATCGATATGTTAGTAGAACTGAAACAGGCTACGGTAAAAGAAAATGTCCAAGGAGAAGAACATCTATCTACACTGGATCCACATTTTTACATCAGATTAAAATCATACATGAAAACTCTACTACCGCAAGACTTTGACAAAATAGAAAGTATGCTAATTACCTTGGTCAGAAAAAGACAAGGAAAGATCGTGCGTCTTGCAGATTCATCAAAATTAACTGCGAATCTTTCTCAAAAGCTGACCATTGAGGAGCGACTCTTCTATGAAAATATTTACAAGAATGCAACGGACTTTAGAAAACAGATTTTAGGTGATAAATAATGAGTACTCAAGTATCGACTGAATCTGCATTATCAGATGAGGTAAAGGAATTTCTCAGGCAGTTTAAGGAAAAAGACGGTTCATACAAGTATGTCGAGCAAATTGACCACATGTTGCCAAAGGACTCTACATACATAGTAGTTGATTACAACGATTTAGTTTCAAACTCTACAATCGAGTCAAGATTCAATGAAAATCCAGACGAAATACTGGATGCCTTTGCAAGGGCAATAAAAGAGATTCTTCAAGAAAGATTTCCACAATATGCAGAAAAGATCAAAGACGAGATTAGAGCAAGAATCATAAACTTTCCAATTCAGCGTAGTCTTCGTCAAATAAACGCCGAAATCATCAACAAGATGACAAGTGTTTCTGGAATGGTAGTTCGATCTTCTGAGATAAAACCTCTAGCTAAAGAAATCATCTACAAGTGTTCAGTGGGTCACAAAACTCCTATGATTCTACTTAGGGGCCTAAGCGTAAACTCGCCAACAAAGTGTTCAGATCCAAAGTGTACGCAAAGGGAATTTAGAATTGATCCAGAATCAAGCAGGTTTATTGATTTTCAAATTCTCAGACTTCAGGAACTTCCAGAAGACCTACCTCCTGGACAACTTCCTCATTATGTCGATGTGAGCATAAAACAGGATCTTGTTGATAATGCAAGACCTGGAGACCGTATCATACTTACTGGTACTGTTAGAATCGAGCAAGACCAAATAGCTAGCGTACGATCAACAAGCGGCTTTTACAGACTCAGAATAGATGGAAACAACATCGAATTTCTAGGTGGTAGAGGTAAAAAGAGCTCAAGGAAAACAGAAAGAGAAGAAGTCTCACCAGAAGAAGAAAAGATAATCAAGTCACTTTCAACAAATCCAGACATTTACGATAGACTAGTTGACTCTTTTGCACCTCATATACACGGACACTCGATTATCAAAGAGGCAATTCTTTTGCTAGTTGTTGGCTCAACACAAAGACTACTTCAAGATGGAACAAAGATCAGAGGCGACATCAATATCTTTCTTGTAGGAGATCCTGGTACTGCAAAAAGTGAAATGCTAAAGTTTTGTGCAAGGATTGCACCAAGAGGATTGTACACCTCAGGTAGAGGTTCAACAGCTGCTGGTCTTACTGCAGCAGTAGTTAGAGACAAAACAGGAATCATGATGCTTGAAGCAGGTGCGGTTGTTTTAGGTGATCAGGGGCTAGTGTGCATTGATGAATTTGATAAGATGAAACCAGAAGATCGAAGTGCACTACACGAAGTAATGGAACAACAATCTGCAAGCATTGCAAAAGGAGGAATTGTAGCAACACTTAACGCAAGAACATCAATTCTTGCTGCCGCAAACCCAATGTATGGCAAGTATGATCCATTCAAAAACATCACCGAAAACGTAAACCTGCCAATTCCACTTCTAACAAGATTTGACCTAATCTTTGTTGTAAGGGATATTCCATCAAAGGAAAGGGACACAAAAATTGCAAAACACATCATTAACTTACATTCACCGTCAGGAATTGAAACACGCTCACTGATTGATGTTGATATACTTACAAAATACCTAGCATATGCAAAAAGAATCGAGCCAGTTCTAACAAAAGATGCAGAGGAAAGGATTCTTGAGTATTACATGAAAATGAGAAACGTCGAGTCAGAAGAAATGATTACAGTTACTCCAAGACAGCTTGAAGGCCTCATAAGACTTGCTACCGCCAGAGCAAGACTGCTTATGAAAGATCAGGTAGAAGCAGAAGATGCAGAACGGGCAATATTTCTAATTGAAAGCATGTTGCGCGATGCAGGAGTAGATGTAAACACAGGCAAAGTTGATCTCGGGGTTCTTCAGGGAAGACCAAGAAGCGAGGTATCAAAGATGCAACTCTTCATGGATGTACTAAAGTCACTTGAAGGAGAAAACAAAATGGCTGTTGAAGAAAGATTGTTCATAAAAGAACTTGTAAAGTCAGGTAAATTCACAGAAGATGAAGCAAGAAGCTATCTCAAACGTATGCTCCGTGAGGCATCTATTTATGAATCAAAACCCGGTCATTATAACCGGGTATGAAGATATCTGAGCTACAACTTCCAAAACAAGCAATCGATTTTCTTTCTCAACAAGGATATTCGAATCTTTTTCCTCCACAAGAAGATAGTATTAAAGCAGGACTATTGGATGGAAAAAATCTTCTTGTTTCATCACCTACTGCTAGTGGAAAAACGCTCATTGCAACTCTTGCAATAATTCATTATCTTTCCTCAAATTCTGGAAAAGTAGTATACCTTACACCGCTAAGAGCACTTGCAGCAGAAAAGTTCTCAGAGTTTAAGAAACTAGAGCCATTAGATATCGGGAAAAAAATCAAAATTCAAATCTCAACTGGAGATTATGATTCTACTGATTCATCACTTGCAAAAAATGATGTATTGATTTTAACAAATGAAAAAATGGACTCTATTATACGTCATGGTGCAGATTGGATAAATGATATAGGACTTGTTGTGGCTGATGAGGTACATCTTATTGGTGATGCAGACAGAGGCCCAACCCTTGAGATGATTCTAACAAAACTGAAGCTTTTAGAGTCAAAACCACAGATAATTGCCCTTAGTGCCACAATAACAAATGTAGATGAACTATCAAAATGGCTAGGCTGTGAAGCAGTTACCACAAATTGGCGGCCCGTGCCTCTTACTGAAGGAGTTTATGACCATGGTAGCGTGACTATGCATGACGGACGATGTTTTGAGATAGAATCAAGCATAAGAGGCCCTCCAGTTGATTTAGGAGTAGAATCCGTAAAAGACGGTGGTCAATCATTACTTTTTGCAGAAACAAGGACACGTTCTATCTCACTTGCAACAAAGGCAGCAGAAGCCATAGTAAAATATCTAAAGGATTCAGAAATTGAGGAGCTTGAAAAAACTTCGGAGAAAATTCTTTCAGATAATGAACACACAGAGCTTGTCAAAACACTTGCAAAACTTGTAAAAAGAGGTGTAGCCTTTCACCATGCTGGCCTAAATCAAAACTGTAGGGAAACAATAGAAGAAGAGTTTCGAAACGGCAGGATTAAACTTCTTGCCTCAACACCTACTCTTGCAGCAGGTGTAAACCTACCTGCAAGACGTGTAGTTATTTCAAACATAAACAGATACGATGCACGTTATGGAACAAACAAACCGATTAGTGTTTTAGAATACAAACAACTTTGTGGAAGAGCAGGAAGACCACAGTATGATGAATATGGAGAATCAATAATAGTTGGAAACGCAAACAGCAACGAGCTACTAGATTATTATATCAAAGGAGAACCAGAACCAATTGAATCAAAGATAACTGATGACAAAGCAATCAGGACACATGTTCTTAGTCTGATTGTTACAACTCCTGGAATACAAAATGACGAAATTATCAATTTCTTTTTGCAGACGTTAGGAGGACTACAGTCAAGCAAATCATCGATAAAATTTGCAATAACACTAGCGTTGAAATTTCTTTTAAATGAAAGTTTGATCATTGAAAAAAGTGGCAGGTTTGTCGCAACAGAGTTTGGGCAAAAGGTTTCAAAACTATACATAGATCCACTTACTGCAACATACCTTAGAGACGCACTAGAATCAGTATCAGAAAAAAGAAAACACACATTTGGTTTTTTGCACTTGATTACAAACTCTAATGAGTTTTTCCCAAAGCTTTCCCTCAGAAACAAAGATTTTGAAAAACTGAGCATTTTGCTTGAAAATCATTCAACTGAGCTAATTGAGCCAATATCAGAGTATGATTGTAATCGAAGCCTTTTGGCTATGCACGCATGGATTAGCGAATCTTCTGAAATATCGCTATCTGATACCCTAAACGTAGAAGCGGGAGATACGCACAGAATGGTAGAAAATGGGAATTGGCTTGTTTATTGTATTTACGAACTTGCAAAACTTGTAGGTAGAGCAGATCTACTTGATGAGCTTACAGTTTTGCGAAAAAGGCTAGTTTATGGAATAAAGGAGGAACTAATCGAGCTTGTAAAGATAAAAGGAATCGGACGTGTTCGTGCTAGAAGACTGTACAGAAATAACATCAAAACTCTTTCAGATCTCTCAAAAATACCTGTGAACAAATTGGCCGAAATTGATAAAATAGGCCCAACACTTGCAGAGAACATAAAATCTCAGCTACGAAAGGAAAGTTAATTGGAAAATCAAATCATAGCTGCAGTACTTGTCTCTATCGTGGCATTTTTTACCGTCTTTACAATCACTCCATTTCTGATAAAATTCTTAGAAAAAAGAAACCTTGTGGTAAAAGACTATAACAGAAAAGGCGGGGCAATGGTTGCAAGACCTGGAGGAATTTCCATCGTAATAGGAGTTATAACGTCAGAGATTGCACTTTATACATTCTTTCCATCGATTCATATTTTAGCTATTGTGATAACATCATCACTTGCATTTTGCGTTGGAATAGTTGA
>JAUYOQ010000126.1 GCA_030697975.1 Nitrosopumilaceae archaeon
CGTTTGGTTCTTCGATGATTAGATGCCATTTTCGGTCATGTGGTAAGAGCTTGTCCATCATCTTGATTTTTGCATTTGTTGGAAACTTGTTGGTAAGTGCAGCCCATTTCATGTTTGGGATCTTTGGCATTATTTCATTGATATCCTTCATACTTTCCTGTTCCCCTCTTCTCAAGTTCTTCTCGTAATTCTTTTTGCAGCTTCTTACTTGAGAAAGAATCTTTTTGCTCTCCTTGAGATATTGTAAAAGTCAACGAGTGATAGAGTTCTTTCAGCTCGGTGTTTTGTAGGCTATTCCATTTTTCCAATTTAGATTGTAGAAAAAATTTTGTCGGCTTGAATCAATCAAGCCAACACTGCCCAGTACTGTAATGTACTGAAAAGTATTGGTTGAAATTGTTTTAGAGAATAAGATTATCATGTTACTGGAACCAAAACAAGTTTTTTCCCAAATACCTTTTCTGCGATCTCAATTGGGTTCAGTCCCTCTTTTTTCCACTTGTCTGGAATCTTGAGTTCTTGTGGGAGTTTTGAATCCCTCAGACGATATGTTAGAAAAGATTTTACATCTGTAATGTCAAAATGTTTTTTTCCTGTTATGATATCATGGCCACAACCACAGGGGCAAAGCCAGGAGCCTAGCACTTTTTGTATTACAATCTTTGCGTCCTTTTCTGGCCAGTCTTCGAGCCTCTGCCTGATTCTTTGATTTTGTCTTGGCGATATTGCAAACTTGTGTGCCCATTGCCTAACATTCCATCTGCAATCAAAATCTTTTCCATGGCCTGCTGGATTGTTGTTGCTGATTCTCTCAAATTGAGATCATCATCTATTGCTTTTAGTGTATCAAACTTTTGATAATCTTCTAATGCTTCATCTAGTTTATTTTCAAAATGAGCGAGTTTGTGGATTGGTGTTATCATTGCCTCAAGAGGTGCACAAAATGTTGCAATCTCTGTCCACTCCAAAACATTTTCAAAATCTTTTAGAATTTGTAATCCGTTTTCGTGATTTTCAAAATGAGACAACAGAGTGTCTGCGAGCTCTTCAAATCTTCGATGGTATTCTCGAAAAACTTTCAACATTTGAACAAGGATGGATTTTTCTACCTCTACTAAGTCGGAAGTATTTTCGGCGACAATTTGTCGCTCGTCCTGATTCTCTTTAAAGTCTGATGTTAATGATCTCTCAACATTTCTATAAATGTTTTCTTTTTTCTCAAGTGATAGAGCGTCCATTTTTCCGATTTGTTTTTTGATGTATCGACAGATGGTGTTTATTGGCTCTGTGTACTCGCCAAGATAGTGTAGTTGTTTTATATTATTTGCCCAACGGGAAAAGAGTATGTTTTGCGATTCAAAGACCATGGCATGGATTATGTTTTTAGGATCTGCAATACCATTTTTGATTGTTGTTTCTTGTTGACGCAGCTCCTCGATTTTTAACTTTTTTTCATTTGCGGAGAGGTTTCTAGCTACTTCTGGGGTTACCTCTTCTACTAGTTCATTGGACATACTGGGCTAGAATTAGTAAAAT
>JAUYOQ010000127.1 GCA_030697975.1 Nitrosopumilaceae archaeon
GACTGGAGAACATGAAAAAATCAAAGACGAGATTCTAAATGATTATCGCCAAAGACATGATGGAAAACTTCCAAAATGCATGGAAGAGCAATCAGCCTGATTCTTGTGGTTTGAATTTAATTTCGGTTTCATTTTTTTCAATTATCTGTATTTGACGTTGTTCTAAAAATTCTAAAATTGTTCCGTTCCATTTACGTGTGCTTTCGTGTTTTGGTCTTTGGTCTGAATGTGTTGCTAGGCAATTTTCATAATCAATATACCAAAAATCATTATCAGAGTTTTGTGCATTAACTCTAATCCACATATTTGTAATCTATATCACCTTGCATATAGTTTCTAAATTGATCATGCAATTTCTATTTTATTAATCAAGTAAGCTCTGAAATAAGCTCTTCATTTTTTCTACTTGTAACTATGAATATCCCAATTGTGATTCCAACTTCATAAAATGCGTAAATAATTATCTGAAACTGTGTTGGCACATAATCGGTAAATCGTGCAACCAGCACCGCCAAGACCACTATCACGCTAAATACAAACATGAAATATCTTGCCACTACATTTACGTCTGCAAACCTAAAGATCAAAAGAAGTGCCAGTGAAACAAAGGTTGCAATGGCCATTCCAATGCCTGCATTTAGCCCCAACAGATTTACTATTACAGAAAGAACCTCTTCTAATGTGGCAGGTATGGTAAAAGCATCAAGGGGCGCTTTAGGTGGATTTGCAAAGTTTATCACGTTTCCAATTGCGCCAATTGAAAACAAAACAAGCAAAATGCATGAGACTGCTCTTGCATGATGCTTAAAGCTTGGAAATCTATTGCGTATACCCTTGCCTAATATGGCGCCTTGCAGGGCACCTACGCCTGCTACAATTGCAAAAGTGATAAGAAAATACTCTTCGGCTAGCTGAAAAACGTCCAATTCTGTCATAAAATGAAATTAAACCAAAATATCAGTTTGAATCGATTTATTCTTACTGGCGCATCAAAAATTGCATCAGTGCTTCTTTTGAGTACTCTATCCCATGCTCTTCTGCTGTGTGTTTTCCAAATTCTTCTATTACCTTAGAGCCGTCGCCTTCTGCAATAAATGAGCACTCATAGCCATAATCACTACAGCATAGTCTTGCCATCTAAAATCACTTTTTTGTGGATAATTATTTAAATCATTACCAAAATTTTCAGATGCGATAAATCAAATGTTTTAGATTAAGCCGTGTTCAAATCGATCCCAAGGATATACGATGTATTCGTCTCCTTTTGTTAGTTGTGCATATACAACCTGTTTTGGAATAATTTTGCCTTTTCTTGCAAACAATGTAGCATAAATTAGATGATCAGAGTCTTTTGCTTTTGGTAGAATTTTTGCAAAGGTTTTGCCAGTATCGTAGATGTCATCTACAAATAATGAATCATGTGGGATCTCATCTTTGTCAACTAGAATTACTTTGATGCCTAGCCTATCTGCTAAAAGTCGCGCCGGCACTAACCCACCTCGACTTATAGTAGAAATGCTGTTAAATTGTAAATGAAGTGATTTTACCTTGCTAGCAAGGACATCAGCTAGTGATTCAATTGCATTCCAGTCGACATACTCTTTTTGATTCATGTTTTTAGAATTTTATAACACCGAATATATCAAAAGCGAAATTAAATTCTTGAGATCAAGTAGACTGTGAATAATTGATTTGTTCCTGTTGGGTTGACATTCATATTTTTAAAAGTATACTTTGCTGTAGATTTTACATTTTCATACACATCGCTGCCAATTACCAAAGTATTTGGAAGTGCAAATCGGTTAATCTTGGCACATCGATTTACAGTAGAGCCAAAAATATCCTTAACAGATGATGTACTAACCTGTGCCAAACTAACAGTACCATAAGTCATGCTAACCCTGTATGCAATGGCTGGCAGATTTTCCTTTTGTAGATTTGAGCTTATTTTTTCATTTGAATCACATATTTTCAAACAACACTCTACGGC
>JAUYOQ010000154.1 GCA_030697975.1 Nitrosopumilaceae archaeon
AGAACTTCGGACTAGTGGTCCTGCCACCACATAAAGAAATCCCATCTTTTGAAACATCGTTTTGTAAAATTCAAATTTTTCAGGAGATATGAACTCCTTCACAGGTAAGTGTCGTCTTGATGGTTGGAGATACTGGCCTAATGTAATAATGTCGACGTTGTTTTTTATTAGGTCTTTTGCTGTCTCGATGATCTCATCTTCAGTTTCTCCAAGGCCAAGCATCAGAGATGATTTTGTAAAAATACAAGGATTTTGTTCTTTGATTGTCTTTAAAACAGAAAGTGATTTGTGGTAATTTGCACGAAAGTCCCTTACTTCAGGTGAAAGTCTTTTTACAGTTTCAACATTGTGGCTAATTACAAGTGGTGCCTCTTTTACAATTTTACCTATGGATTCTTTGTTTCCATCAAAATCTGGAATTAGTGTTTCGACCATGGTTTTTGGGCAATAAAGTTTCACCAGTCCAATGGTTTCTGCAAAATGTTGTGCGCCACCATCGTCTAAATCATCGCGACAGACCGAAGTCATCACCACATATTTCAGGTTCCATTTTTTGAGAGTTTGTGCAACTCTTAATGGCTCAAAACGATCAAGCGTTGAAGGTCTTCCTGTTGTAACATCACAGAATTTGCAGCCTCTAGTACAGACTTCACCCATTAGCATTATTGTTGCATTTCCAGAAGACCAGCATTCAGCTTTATTTGGGCATGAGGCCTCTTCGCAAACGGTTTTTAGGTTTTGATCCCTCAAAGTATTTCTAAGATTTACAAAATTTTCTCCCGAAGGAATTTTGACTCTTAACCACTCTGGTCTTTCAAGCATGTATTAAATGAAATATAGTTCAAATTAACATTTTACAATATGAGAACTCCATTTTTTGAAAACCATGTGAAGTTAGGTGCAAAGATTGTTGATTTTCATGGATGGGACATGCCACTTCAATATTCTGGAATTTTAGATGAGCAAAAAGTAGTCAGAAACAATGCTGGATTGTTTGACATTTCTCACATGGGAAGGTTTAGGATCACAGGAGAAACTTCAGAAGATTGTATTCAGAATCTGATAACAAATGATATTTCAGAGATTACAGAAAATCAAGCGATCTATTCTCCAATGTGTAATGAGGAAGGAGGAATCATAGATGATGTGATTGTTTCTAAAATCTCACAAGACGAGTTCCTATTTGTTGTAAATTCCTCAAATATCAAGAAAGATTTTGAATGGATGCAAAGGCATCTTGATGGAAATAAACTCAAAGATGAAACACAAAAGGTTGCATTGCTTGCACTACAGGGACCAAAGGCTCAAGCAATCATTGAAAAACAAACAAGCGAGATAACCAAGCTAAAACCATTTCATTTTATGAAGGCAAAACTGTACGGTCAAGATTGTGTGATTTCTAGAACAGGCTATACAGGTGAAGACGGGTTTGAGATTTTTTTTGATTCCTCAAACAGTATTTTGTGGGAAAAGCTGCTATCTGATGGCCAGACGTTTGGTATAAAACCTGCAGGACTTGGGGCAAGAGACATTCTAAGACTTGAGGCTGGAATGATGCTTTATGGAAACGACATTGATGAGAATGTAACTCCACTTGAGGCCCCCCTAAAGTGGACTGTAAAATTTGAAAAAAATTTCATTGGGAAGAAGGCCTTGGAAAAAAACAAACCGCAAAAAAGGCTAGTTGGTTTCGAAATTGTTGGCTTTAAAAGAGTTGCAAGGCAAAACGATCAGATAATTTATGAAGGAAAAAATGTTGGAAGAGTAACGAGTGGAACCTTTTCACCAACTCTTGGAAAGTCGATCGGTTTTGGTTATGTTCCAACATACATGCAGTTTGGACAAGATATTCAAATTTTAATTGGTGGAAAAAATTATGGTGCTAAACTAAGATCTACAAGGTTCTACAAAAAACAATAGCGTTTTTTTATGGCATATTAATGAGGCTTAGACATGACTGAGAGACGTTTTACACAGGACCATGAATGGATAGAATTGTCTGTGGATATTGCAACTGTTGGCATTTCAAACTTTGCGCAGGACCAGCTTGGAGATATTGTTTCGATTGAATTTCCTGAGATTAATAGTAAATTCAAGCAAAAGGATGCAATGGCAATAGTTGACTCTGTCAAGGCATCTTCTGATATTTACTGTCCTATGGATGGAACTATCATTGAGGTCAATGAAAAGCTCGAAGA
>JAUYOQ010000063.1 GCA_030697975.1 Nitrosopumilaceae archaeon
TCAATTATCTGGTTGATGTGTTCGCCTTCCATGTTTTTACCAAGTGATTCCAAAATTGCTTTTGGAATAGGAATGATTCCAATTTTATCTGCAAACCTGTCCCAGTTTACAAATTTTTCAAGAATCTGCTTTACTAGAACATTTTGTGAAATGTTTTTTTGCATTGCTTCTGTTTCAAGCTCATCTACAACATAAGCCGGAAGTCTGTAGGTTATGCTTCTTGTAGTTTCTTTTTTTGGTGGATGAGGTTTTCGTTTCATTTATCTTATAAGTAGATCTACCAAAAAACAGAAACTTAATGCTTTCTTCATTGAAGATACCACTTTCATTCGAAACATACAAAATCAAACCAATTTTACATCTTAGAAAGGTCTCCCTCTAGGAGGCCTCTTCCGATATGGATGTTGTCAATATGTGAAGAAAGAGACTTTTTCTCATCAAACAGCGAATCACAGTAAGGGCATCTTATCTTGTGTGGGATCTCAAGCTCAGGCAAAAGCGCATCTGTATCGCATATGTTCCCAACAATCATTTTCTGCGAGATTATTCCAATAGGCCTTTTCTCATTTCTTACAATGAGTCTGCGAATGTCGTGCTTGCTCATCAAGGCAATGGCTTCCTTTACCTTTGCATCTTTGTCGATGCTAATTATTGGCTTGTGCATTATCTCCTTTATTGTAATTTTTGTGGGATCTTTTCCTTTTGCCACAACATCTGATAGAATGTCTTTTTGAGTAACAATGCCAATAACATCGTCATCTTCAAATACAATTATGCTATCAACCTTTGATTCCGTCATAACTTTTGCAGCATCGCTTACCTTGAAATTGCTTGCAACAACTATCATCTGGTGGTTTGTATACTTGGAAACAGGCTCTTCTAGCATCTGAAGCGACATATTATCTTCTATCAGTTTTACGCATTTAATATAATAGTTATTTTTCAGATGTGATAATCAACCTAGTATTACACTCGTAGCTTTTTGATGTGTTTGTTATAAACAAAGTAAAACAATGCACCTGCACCAATAATTCCAATTCCAACACCAATTAC
>JAUYOQ010000157.1 GCA_030697975.1 Nitrosopumilaceae archaeon
TTCAATAACAGGCTCAAAGTCTACAAATGACTTTTCTAATCCTAGGAGAAAGTATTGGTCTTGTGAAAAGTCCTCGTTTGAGATTTGTGCTAGCGAAAAGTAAGCTAGGCCTTGTTTTCCAAGTATCTTTACGTCCTCAAAGCCAATTGAATACCCAACCAATTCTTGAAATGCCTGAACTTCGATTAGAAAGTCTCTTCTGCTTTCGTTAATTTTAGTCTGGTCTTCATCTTCTGATGTATTGTTTAGCTCATCTACTAGTACCTGAATCATAGGATCTGTTGCTAAGATTTGGATTTGCTTTATCCTGGCATCAAAAAGATTTCTAAGCGAGTTACCTCTTGTTGTTGACTCGCCAAGTAGTTGATCACCTGTCTTTTGTTTTAGAACCTCGACTCCATATGTGAAGCTAAGATATGCGCTAATTCCAACTGCTACTAGCGATACTGTCATTACCAAAAAGACAAGCTTTTTGCTTAATCCAATTCTAATTTTTGAGCTCAATTTACATCATTTTGTAAGATAATGCCATTTAATTTGTAAAGAGTATAGCTACCGGATTCATGTTTTATCACAATGATAAATTACTTTAATAGGCTATATTGATTCTCGACTTTGATATTCAATACTGGAAATTCAGCATAGCATTATTAATTTAAAATTTAACCCAAAACATGGTAAAACAATCTGTTTGGATTGGAATTGCAATAGGTGTGTTTTTTGCTGGCATTGGCATAGGATATGGGGTTTTTCAATCAGCACAGACTAACTTTATGCCCATGACCACTCAACAAATGCAGCAAATGATGAACAATCCTGGAACAATGACTAACTGGATGAACACTATGATGAATGATCCTCAGCTACGCCAGCAAATGTATGATATGATGCTACAAAATCAGCAATTTATGCAAGGCATGATGAATGATCAACAGTTTCAACAACAATGGTTTGGACCAATGATGGGAAATTGGACTGGCAATAGTGGGCCTATGATGGGACAGAACCCATAGTTCAAAATGACATTATTGAGGCAAATAGTGGCTAGAATTTTTAAAAACGATTATCAATGTTGAAATTTGTAATCACCCCATAAATAGAAAATCTTTTTACTGTTTTTATGGCTCAACTACAGACTACCTCCGAAGGAATTCCAGTTATTTTACTAAGAG
>JAUYOQ010000168.1 GCA_030697975.1 Nitrosopumilaceae archaeon
AATACTTAGCTAATTCAAATTCCCAAAAAAATTCTAAATAAAAATTGTAAATAATTAATTTCTAAATTAGTTTGTTAAACCAAAATTTTCGATTGGTAAAGTTAGCTAGTTAATTTTATATCGCATAAAGACGAATTGACAACATGGACTGTAATGAAGAAGGCAAAGATTTTTTGAAATTGTACAAAGTCAAACAAATACAAAAGTAAGGAAGAAGATGCCAAATACAGCATTGAGGATGCTATGCTAGATTGTCTCGAAAAGTATTCAAAATCTAATAAGTAAAAACTGTAGTTTTTTACAAAGTATATATTTCAAGGAAGAACTATATAGAAAATTAAATTTCGTATATATTGTGAAGAATAGCGAAGAGGCAAGAAAAATCCAGTTTACGGGAAAGTCTTCCTATATTGTTTCTCTGCCAAAACAATGGATTATGGATCTTGGATTAAAGAAGGGAGATCAAGTTATTGTTGCAAGGCAAGGCTCATCTGGCTTGAAGATTTTTCCAACAACAGAACAAGTTAAAAGCTCACAGATTGACGAGGCAACATTTGAGATTGGCGCTGATGATAAGGATTCAGCGATTGTAAGAAAACTGATATCGCTTTACTTTTTAGGGTTTAAAACAATAAACATAGTTCCAAAAAATGAAAGGCTAAAACCATCGCAAAGAATGGTTGTAAAAGATGCTGTAAAGCGGATGCTTATGGGAACAGAGATTATCTCTGATTCATCAAATGAGATTACAATTCAAGTGCTAGTAAACCTCTTTGAGCTTTCAGTTGATGGCGCCTTCAAGAGAATGCTGCATATAGCAAAATCAATGCTTAATGATGCATTTTTGGCAGTTAAAGAAAACAATTTTGAACTTGCAAACGAAGTGATAAATGCAGATGATGAGGTAGACAGATTTGGTTTTTACATAGTACGCCAACTCAAAATCGCAATACAAAATGAACATATGTTAGAAGAAATGGGATTTTCAAATGCACGAAATTGCCTAGGTTACAGACTTGTTGTAAAAAATATTGAAAGAACAGGAGATCATGCTGTAATTATAGCCAAAGACTTGATTGAGTTTAAAAAATCAATAAAAAAAGATGTTCTAGAAAAGATTCAAGAGATGAACCAATTTGCGATTTCATTAATGGATGAGGCATGTTTGGCATTATTCAAAGAAGATTTTTACCAAGCAGAAAAAACAATTGAGAAAGCACTAGAGATTACAAAATATGAGAAAAAAGTTCTTGATAGCGCCAGATCAATAAAAGACGAAGAAGAGCATTACAGAATAAGAAGGATGGTAGAAAACATTCGAAGAATTGCTGAATATGCAAGCGACATAGCTGAAATTGTTCTTAACATAAATGTAGAAAAAGCATTGAAAAAGAAAGCGTGAATAAGACTAATTGAATACTGCAATTCTAATAACATATGGTAAAGAGGACGTTATCAGAGAAGCTGTAGCATTATGTGAAGCCGCAGATTATAAACCGATACAAATTATTGAACAAAAGTATCTTAATCGACCAAAATTTGGAATCAGTGAAGAAATAGTAAAAAGAATAGAAGATGCCATTAAAAGATTAAAACCAGATGTTGTAGTTTACGATGAAATATTAAAACCAAGTCAAAATTACAATCTTGCGTCAAGATTGAAAATAAACATACTTGATAGAGAGGCCTTGATATTAGAAATTTTTCAGAGTAGAGCTAAAAGTTCAGAATCACAACTTCAAGTAAAATTAGCGCAGCTTCGTTATGAGATATCAAAGGCAAAAGAAAAAGTTAGGCTTGCAAAGAAGGGAGAGCAGCCAGGTTTTATGGGAATTGGAAAATTCGAAGTGGATGTGTACTATAACGACATAAAACATAGGATGAACACAGTAAAATCAAAACTTGCAAAAGCTGGAAAACAACGCGAGCTTCACAGACAGTCAAGACAGAGATTAGGATTCAAAACAATCTCGCTTGCAGGATACACATCAGCCGGTAAAACAACTCTCTTCAACTATCTAACAGGCGAGGAACACCAAGAAGGCAAAGAACTTTTTACGACCCTTTCAACTACAACAAGAAAAATTACAATTAAGCATCAAGAAGTTCTTATTTCAGATACTGTAGGATTCATCAGCAAGCTTCCTGCTTACATGATTGAGGCGTTCAAATCAACGCTTGAAGAACTGACCTATACAGATGTAGTAATAGTTGTAATTGACGCAAGCGATCCTGATTTTGATTTAAAAAAGAAATTTCATAGCTGTATTTCTACCTTAAATGGTTTAGGTGTTAAACGTGACCGCATAATTTTTGCATTAAACAAGTCTGATCTGATAGCACCGGATGAGATTGAACAAAAAGCAAAACAGCTAAAACTTGAGGATACTAAAAAATGGATCCCAATATCGGCAATTACAGGCCAAAACATATTGCAATTAAAGGATCTGATTGAAAAGATTTTAGAAACACCAAAACCAGTAGCTGAAAAAAAGCCAGTAGAATTTGGTGCAATTTATGAAAATTGAAGTATTAAGAATAGGTCAGCGTTTAGTACGAGATGATAGGGTCACTACTCATGTTGCGCTTGTAGCAAGAGCCTTTGGTGCCTCAAAAATCTATATGAATGAAGTAAATCCGGAAATCAAAGAGACTTTAGACAAAATAAGCAAGACTTGGGGAGGAGCATTTGAGGTTGAGTTTATCACAAACTGGAAAAAAATAATTCAAGAAAAGAAACGAGAAAAAATCAAAATTGTTCATTTGACTATGTATGGCCAAAATATCAACGAAGCTGATTATACAATAGAAAAAGAAAATCATATTTTGGTAGTAGTGGGAGCTGAAAAAGTACCACGGGAAATATATGATCTTGCTGACTATAATGTAGCTGTTGGAAACCAACCTCATTCAGAAATAAGTGCACTAGCAGTTTTGTTGGACAGAGTCCAGAAAGGAAGTCAGTTTTTTACAAAATATCAAAATGCACAAAGAGAGATTGTTCCTACTAAACAAGGTAAAAATGTCATTGTAAAGAAGACAAGGGATTAATATCAGTATAAATGGAAGTGGGATGTTGGTTGACCAATACGAAGATCCTTTTGTAAGAATTGCTTCAATGATAGGTGGAGACGAATATCTCAAGGTTGCAAGATCTCTCTTAAAATCTGAAGATGCAACAGATGAGGAAATTGCAAGCTCTACTGGCTTGAGAATAAATATGGTAAGAAAAGTTCTCTACGATCTTTTTGGTAAATCACTCATTACTGGAATAAGAGTAAAAGATGAAAGAAAAGGGTGGTTTGTTTACAGATGGCGTTCAAGGAGGGACGAAGTAGAAAATTTCATTGAAGGCCAGAAAAAGAAAATTTCTGAAAGATTGCAGCAAAGATTAGACTATGAGAACGCATCAGACTTTTATCATTGCGGCAACGAGGATTGCCCAAGAGTAACATTTGAAGATGCACTTGAAGGATTTTTCAAATGTCCTTCCTGTGGAAAGGTTCTAAACCTGAAGAAAAATGATAAATCGAAAAAAGCATTTTCTGTAAAGATTGATGAAATAAGAAAAGACATGCGAAAATAATTTTGTTGCCATAACAATGTTTGACCAAAAAATACTATATGATCTGAAACCTCAGTAAACGACATGATGACAACACCTCCAAAACCAACAGGCGGAGATGAAATATGTCCATTGTGTAAAAAGCCAAAAAGTGAGCATACCAACAAGGAGATGCTTGATTGTTCTCGTAAGTTAAGGGAATTAGAGACTAAAGATGAGCATGATTAGATTATTTTTGTAATAATTTGGTTAGTTTTTTAATGATTGTAAAAGGATCAACATCGCCATCTGTTGTAACATAAAGTATATGTTTTTTATCTAATGGAGTTGTCGTTCGTATAATTTTTTCAAAAACACTGACTGAATATTCTTCTTTTCCGTATTTGCTACTTAATTCATTATGAGTTTTATTTGATTTTAAAATTTCATTAATGGATTTTTTGCTTTCTTTTTTGTTAAGAATGCTGGTTAAACCCTCACGGTGTTTGCCATGAATTATTTTTCCTTTCATATCAAATATTGTAACGAAACGAATCATAGGATCCAAATCGAGAATATTTTCACATAATTTTACAAAATCCATATTTTGAGTACCTCTGCTGACAATAGTTTAATGATAATGTATTTGTTTTGTGCAGAAAAATGATAATTTTAAGAACAAATAGTGTGTTGTGAAAAGGATTGAGTTTTGGCTTTTTAGAATAGTTACTTTAATCTATCATTTAGATTTTGCATAGCATAAAATCACTTCATTTTCTAAACGTAAAATTTTTTCTAGTTTCAGTTTTCTTGATTTTGCAATTTTAGAAAATCCTTTTCCTTCAATTATAGAAACTGCGTCTTTGCCCCCTACAAGAAATGGTGTAATTGTGACTATTATTTCATCAAACAGGTTTTGATTTACAAATTCCCAGTTAACGGCGCCTCCCCCTTCAACTAGGATTTTTTTAATTTTTAGTTTCCAAAGAGTTTTCAAAAGTTTTTTTATGTTTACGGTATTATTTCCTGAAACAATTATCTTAAGCGGAAATTTTCTAAGCTTTTCGAGATTTTTATTTGATGCCTTTTTGGAAACTGCAATTATTGTTGGAATTTTATTACAAGTTTTGATGATTCTGGATTTTGTACTTATTGTTGCCCTAGAATCTAAAATTATTCGAATGGGATTTTTGCCTTTTACCTGATGTACTGTTAATATTGGATCATCACGCTTGACGGTATTTTTGCCAACTAAAATGGCATCAACGGTAGCACGTAACCTGTATACGCGTATCTTGTCCTTTCCTGAAGAAAATCTAGAGTCTCCGCTTTTTGTGGCTATCTTACCATCCAAAGAGGTTGCTGCACTGAGAATAACATATGGCCTATAGCTTGCCATGAATTATTTTTCCTCCTATCATTACAGCTTTAATTGTTGACTCTGAGGCGCGATGTACAATTGATGTATGAGGACTATGCATAGGTTCAAGATCAACTGCATGTTTATCAAGGAAAATGCAATCAGCTAGATATCCTTCCTTAATTGAGCCGATTTTTTTGTGCAATATCTTACCAGCGTTTGATGTAGCCATTTTGAGGATCTGTTTTGCATCAATTCTTTTTTTATGAATAGCCATAGAAACTTTCCAAAGATAGTCCATTTCTCGAAACATATTAGGCGAGTTTATCATAACGTTGTCTGTTCCAATTGCTATAGTATTTCCTGTTTTGATCATCAATTCAATGTCAGGAATCCCTTCTGCAAGTGCAGCGTTAGCACGTGGGCACACTACAATACCCCCTGTTTTTCTTGCAGCTAGACAAAGATCTTTTTTTGATGCATGGGTCATGTGAACCAAAAAGTGTGGTTTTAAAAGAAGACATCGCTGAGTTTCAGATTTTTTAGTCATTTTTTTTGATAGTGTGCAGCTTTGTTTTGTTTCAGCTGAATGAATTGCACGGATTTTTTTTGTTGTTGAATAATATTTTAAAACAGAATCGCTGTACTCGTTTGCACCGCTAACTCCTATGCCATCACATTTTTGTAAAATTGTAGCTAATTCCTTACGTTTTGATTTTGCAAACGGAGTGTTTTGTTTGATTTCTTTTTGTTTTTGATAATATTCTACTCTGCCAAGTATCATAGAACGAATTGGAAGTGTTGAAATGGCTTTTTTTAATAACAAAACTCCCTCTAGTCCACTTTCTCGAAAATCAACGAAAGTGGTTATTCCATTTTTTATCATAGATAGACATGAGGTTTTCATAAAATTTGCAAGATGTGCTGGTTTTGTGTTTTTGAGTATCTTTGATTTTATTCCGTGTATAGGATGAATTCTGGCCTCAGCTGTGCTTTCTAACGAAATGTCTTTTGCGATTGAATCACCTATGTGAGTGTGCGCATTTACAAATCCTGGAATTATTACTAGTCCTTCACAGTCAAGTTTTTCTTCGCTTGGATTTGAGGCAAGATTTTGCTTTATTTTTTTAAAGATTTGTTCTGAAATTCTAATGTTTGTGTTCTCTATGTATTGTAAATCTTCTCCATAGAGAATACTTGCATTTTTTAAAAGCATGATAATTCATAGATCTCTGGCTTTTCTTTTCCAGAATCTCTAATTTGTCGTATAGTATCAAGAGATTTTGTTGCAAGCTTGACAGCCTCTCGTGCAGTTTTTCCTGTCCCAATTCCACAGTTCAATGTAACCTCAAGCTCTTTTTTTGCCAAAGCGATGAATTCTTTTGCATATTTATTTGCAAATTCATCTGAAACAACCATGAAATTATCACCTCCCATAAAGAAGGTCAGTGAGTTTTTTTTAAGAAAAAATTCTGTCATTTTTGAATAAAGTTTGAATATCATTGATGAGATTTCAAATGGTGAAGCGTTTTGTCTTTTTGATGTCAGGTTTTCAACATCAAAATGAATGATTGTTACCTTTTGCTCTGATTTTCCGTTAACAAAACCATAGATGCTGTGTTCTTTGTTCAGAAAATTTTCTGCCTTTTTTCCTTCATAGGCTCTAAGGTTTGCATCAAAAGGAGTTTCTGCAAATCCAATAGACATTGATAGTTTGAGATCAAAGTTCTTTGCAAGTTCTTTTTGTATTTCTACGTGATCATCTAATGTCAGTCCATTTGTTATAGCAAAAAATTCATCAGCACGATTCAAAAATACAAGTGAGTTTTTCTCAGAGAATAGTTTTTGTACATCTTTGTAAAGTGATGCCTGAAGCATTTGCAGCTGATGTTCTCTGTCGCTTCCTAGCGATAATGTCCAAGGACCATACTTGGTAATTTTGAGAATTGTTAGCTGAACCAACTTATCGTATCCTCTGTAATTCTTTTGAGGTGTTAATTACTGCCTCAACTGCTCGTTCGGCTACAGGTCTTATTCTTGCATATGCTTGTCTTTCTTGCATTCCAGGCCCAGAAATGCCAAGAGAGACTGCTTTTTTGTGCTTCAATGACAGTTCTTGTAATGTTTTTGCAGTTGCGTGAGCTATGACTTCATCATGTTTTGTCTGACCCTTAATTACTGCGCCCAGTGTCACTACCGCATCAATATCGCTTTTTGATAACAATTCATCAATTATTATAGGCATATCATAAATACCTGGAACCTTGCAAGTGTACTTTACATTAATTTTAAGTGACTGTGCCTTTTCTTGTGCCACCTCAAGCATTTTTGATGTTATTCTCTGGTTAAACTCCGAGACCACTATAGCTATGTTCAGAATTAATGCACCTTTGCGTATTCGATTAGCTCTTTGCCATCAACAAATGAAATGGCATTTTGTTTTGCATATTTTAGAGCCTTTTCTACTGATAACGCAGAATAGGTTTGAGCATCCATCATCTCACATATGGCTGTAACAGGCCTAAGGTCTGCAAGTTCTGTCAAATATACAGACATCTCAGTATGTCCTCTCCTGCGTAAAAGAAGATCTTTTGCTGCAATTAAAACAGGCACATGTCCTGGTGTCTTAAATGATGAAACAAATTTTCTTCTTGGATCGTCTGCATTATACAAATTTGTCATTTCTCTAATGGTAAGTGCTCTGTCTCTATCTGTAACTCCAGTGTATGTCTGGTAATGGTTAATTGAGATTGAAAATGTTGGATGATCACCATATGGTGCAAGTCCCATGATCATCTCTTTTGAGTTTGAATCAAAAGAATTAGAGTTTGATAAAATATCATGCATGTATCGTAATCCCAATTTTTCACCAAGTGGATTGCTTATTGCCACACATAGTAGCCCTCCTGCATGTTGACGCATTCGCGCAACATGTTCTGGAGTAACAAACTCGCCTGCTACTACCATGTCAATTTCGTTTTCTCTACCGCTTGAGTCATGTAGTAAAACAAATTCGCCTTCCCTAAGCGATGTTATTGCCTCTGCAACTGTCATGATGAAAATGCTTCGTGTTCTGATTATAAAGTTTACTAAAAAATTGGTAATTACTACTAAATTGGTAGATTATTATGTTTGTTTTAGGATGTATTTTCCTAAAATATCAGTTTCAATATTAATTTTGTCTCCCACTATTTTGGTATGAAGGTTAGTAACTTTCATGGTATGTGGAATTAAACAAACTGATATACAATTTTTTATCGCATCAACTACCGTAAGACTGATTCCATCAACTGCGATAGAACCCTTCTTGACAACATATCGTGCCAGTTGTTTTGGAATATCAAACCAAATTTTAATCTCTTTTGGCTTTTTTTCTATTTTTTTTATTATTCCAACGCCATCTATATGTCCTAATACAAAATGTCCTTCCATTCTATCACCAGCTTTTATGCTACGTTCAATGTTTACTATACTACCTGTTTTCAGATTGCCAAGTGAAGTTTTTTTGGTTGTTTCTTCGATCATTTCAAAATTACATTTGTTTTTTGAAATTTTAGTTACTGTAAGACAAACTCCGTTAATAGCTACGCTTTGCCCGATTTGAAGACCTGTGACCTGTTTTCCTAAATCAACTGTCATTTTAGCTGCGCTTCTGTTTTTTGGATTTTTTTCAATCTTTGCTATAATACCGGTTCCTTCTACAATACCTGTAAACATATTTCTGTGATGATTGTTTAGGTGTATAAAATGTTGGCTAGCGCAATGTGTCTACACATATTGAATTAATCAAGAGTCTATTCTCTTTGCCACTTGCAAAAGCGCCTTTGCGCGCTTATAATGTACTTCATCTATCATTTTTCCCTCAATAACGGTTGCACCGCGTCCAGTCTTTGTTGCCTCTAAATATTTTTTGTAGACTTTTTCTGCCCATTCTATTTCTGTGTTGTTTGGGTAAAAAATTTCATGTGTTACTTGTATTTGGTCAGGATGAATGATACTTTTTCCTGAATATCCAAGATTTTTTCCAGCGATACAGTCTTCTCTTAGACCATTTACGTCTTTAAGGTCTTGCCATATCGCATCAATTGCATATGTTCCTGCAGCTTTAGCATCAAGTGAAATCTTTGATCTAGCATACTTTGCGCCTTCTGCTTGTTTTGTGTACTCTATACCCATATCATTTAGTAGATCAAAGACACCAAAAACCAAGGCTGCAACGCGTTTTGTAGAGGAAGCAATTTCATAGGAGTTGACTACTCCTTCTGCTGATTCAATTGATGGCATAAGTTCAATTGGTTTAAGTTTTTGTTTTTTTTCAAGTGATGATAGAGTTTTTTCGATTTTTTTTAGCTCATTTACGTTGTTTACCTTAGGGATAACAATGCCATCGATGCCTTTTACAGTAATTTCTTTAAGATCATCTACAGTCTTGCCAGAAGAAGGCGAGTTTATTCGTACATAAACGTCAGGTGTGTATTCTGAGCGTCTTTTTAGTGTCTCCTTGATCAGTTGGCGGGCGTTTTTCTTTTCATTGTCAGGAACAGAATCTTCTAGATCAAAGCAAACAATGTCTGCTGGCAATGTCTTTGCTTTTTCTAAAAAGCGTGAATTATTTCCTGGAACAAAGAGGAGGCTGCGAACAAGCCTTGCCATAAAAAATCTAGACGCCTTCTGGTTTCAGTAAGATTTTTCCAAAAAGGCCCTTTCCGGTTAACATCTTTGTGTGGGCATCTGCAGCATTTTCAAAGGAATGAATTGAGTCAATTGCTGCTTTTATCTTTCCTTGGCCCATCCAAAAGAATCCCTGCTCTAGTTCTGCACGAGTTCCTTGAGTTGAACCCAAAATGTTAGTTCCCTTGAAAAATATGTGTCTGAGATCGGTTTGCGCATCATAACCAGTAGTTGCGCCACATGATACTAGTGTTGCACCATATTTTAGAAGTGTAAGCTGCTTGTTCCAGTGTGTCTGGCCTATATGATCAAATGAAACATCAATTCCAGGAGATACACCAAGCTTTTTTGAAATTTCTTTTGTTATTTCTCTAACCTCTTTATTCCAGTCTTCCTTTCTGTGATCTACTGCATAGTCGGCTCCAAGTTTTTTGCATTTTTCAAGCTTGTCTCCACTTGCAGTTGCAATAACTGTACATCCATACAGCTTGGCAATTTGTATACCAAAACTTCCAACTCCAGAGCCGCCGCCCATTATCAAAACTACTTGGCCAGGCCTAATCTTTGCTCTACCTACAAGCATATGCCATGAGGTAAGCAATGTCATAGAAGCTGCTGCTGCTTCCTCAAAGCTCACATTTTGTGGAATTTTTATAACATTTACCTCAGGTAGATGAGTAACCTCAGAGTATGCACCCCACAGCGGTCCTGTCTGAAATCCCCAGATAGTTCGCTTCTCACAATCATATTCACGACCATCAGTACATGCACTACAAACTCTACATGACATATTGGAGTGTGATGCTACTCTGTCTCCAACCTTGATGTTTTTTACCTCATCTCCAACTGCTACTACCTCACCTGCTGCATCAGATCCAGATATGTGCGGTAGTGGGACAGGTATTGGTTGGCCTCGCATTCCCCAAAGATCGTTATAATTTAGAGCCGCTGCCTTGACTTTGAATACTACTTCGGTTGATTTTGGTTTTGGCTCAGGAACATCTTTTACTTTTAAAATTTTTTTGTAATCATCATTTGGAGTATATTCTTCATAAACTACGGCTTTCATTGAGTAAAGCCCCTATTTCCCCTAATTATATTTTCTTAGCTTATCTTCGATTTATCTTAAAATCGTGTTTTGGTTGTTGAATTGATAAAAGAATTTGTTTTAGCTGATCATCTGTTATCTGAGATTGTACTTTTCCCTGTGATGCCATGCTTATCAAATAGTTTTCAACCATGTTTGCAAGTTCTGGTTTGACTAGTTTAACATTGTTCAGACGCAGTCTTGCCTCAGAAGATAGGATTTGTTTTAGAATTATTTCTTTTTGAGCGGCTATTTGTGCTTCTCTTAGTTCCTGATCATCTGTTTCATTAGACTCATGATGACTCATGATATCACATTATGAATAAACTTTCAAGTGTGGCGTTTTAACGACAAGCTCATTTAAAATTTCGGTTGCTAGCTTGTCAAGCTTTTGCATTCCCTGTCTTGATACGACGCGTCCTTTTTTTTCAACCTTTTCAATGTATCCTAGTTTTTCTAATCTATGAATTGCAGCACGTATGATTGCACCGCCTGCCAGTCTATGATGGGCCCCACCATACCCAACAGGTTTACTTCCACCATACATACTGCGTAAATCGGTGATTCCAATTGGACCGTGAAGATAGATTTTACGTAGAATAGATGCACATCTTGTGTACCACCAGTCACGATTTTGAGGTGGTCTTTCTTTGTGTGAGCCTGTCTTTACGTATGGCAGCCAGCTAGGTGGTTGAAGGTCTTCTTTTTTTAGAATCTCCGTTAATTTTTCGATCAATAAATCTGCTGGAACGTCGTATACTTTTGCCATGAAAAGTCAAACTCGTTACTGGTCTTATAAATCATTGAGCTATTACTTTACGATAAGTATAACTGCAAAAATTGCAAGTAGTCCGGATCGATTTTAATGATGAACGACCTATCCGTGTTCGTGAGTTTACACTTGGTGCGATAAAGCTTTTACATTTTTTACAAAACATCATCCTAAATTCATAAGGCATTTGAATTCTATAGTGCGTGCTAATTTTTTTTGCGTGTAATGCCTGTTTTTGCGACAGTTCTGGATTTGATTTTGCGTTACTCAATGCATTTTCGATTAAAATTTTCATTCGCTCAAGTGCAATCTCTTTTCTTGCTTTATTCATACAAAGATGATATTGTATCGATTTTAAAAATTATAACAATAGGATGCGGTCGCCGGGATTTGAACCCGGGTGACGGGCTTGGAAGGCCAGCGTACTACCAGACTATACTACGACCGCGCCTAAATGAGCAGGCTTTGCGGCCTACATAAAAATTGTTTTTTCATACTCGTAAAGAATTCTACTAGTCACAACATGAGATTCTATAGGCATTTTATCAATTTTGATCAGCTGATCAATTCTTCTTTTAATCGAATTTGAGAAATGCCCTTTCTGAAAACCACCAATAATTACACATGATTTGTCACTTAGTTTTTTTGCTACATTTTCGTATGTGCTTGATGTTCCCTCTGTTGATAGCCCTATAACTTGTTCTGGGTTTATTGTGTCAATTAATTGATCAAATTTCATCTCTTTTAGCTCCAGTAGTGTTTTATCATCAGTTTTTACAATATTGTCTTTGAATAGCTGCTCGATTAGTCCTGCAAACCTGTGGTAAGATTTTGGAATATGAACTTCCTTGCCTACAAATATTACGTTGTCATTTATGGTATGAATATAGATCCTAATCTTATTGTCAAGATAAAGCGGCGTTGAGCATGCAGCTAGTAAGGAAATGTGTACTAGATCTGGCCTGCCTCTTTTAAGCTCGTTTTTTATTCCTTTCATGGCAGCAAAGTGCCATGAATTATCCAGTAAAATCTCAGATGGTTTTTTGTCAATTCTTTTGCTGTGTAAAACTACAGAGTTGTGAGCTTGGAGTTCTTTTGGAACAAGTTCAAGTGAAGATTCTGCAAGTATTAACGAGAGCATGGAAATTATTGTTGTATCTGTTTTTTGAATTCTGACCAACCAGGTTTTGGAGTTCCCTTAACATCAACTAGTCCTGCATTGCACAAGTAATAACCAAGTCGTTCTATTACAAACTCACTGCTTCCCATTCCAGACCCCCCACCAACAGTAATTTGTGATTCAATACTTTCTTGTTTATCTGGAGAACAGGAGCCCTCTGGTCTATCATATTGTCTGTACCATGTGAAGAATTCAATTTGTGACTTGTTTTTCCTATAGAAATCATATGCAGTTTTTAAAAA
>JAUYOQ010000065.1 GCA_030697975.1 Nitrosopumilaceae archaeon
AAGACCGTCTCTTGTAGTAAGTGCAGTTTTTTGTAATATTTCATGAGCAACATGTGGTGGGTTCCTAGTTTGAAATGCTACTATAGTTTTCCAGCCAAACTTTTCAAAATCTGCTCTAGTTTCAGTTGGAGTTTTTCTGTATTTTCTAATAAAACCTTCATCAGGACGTTTAATGTAATCAATAGTACCACCTACTAGAGAGTCATTCATTGCCATAGTTTTTGCAACACCTGGATGTTTTGTGTCTAGAGTTCCGTACACCTTATTGGCTGTTTTTTCTTTATCAAATGAATAAAGCTCTTCAACATGTAAAATTGCAAAGCCATTTCCTTGTGGATTTTTTAGTAAAACATCAGCTGCATCTTTCAATTTTTTACCTGTTGAGTTGTCAACATCAAGTACTATTGGTATTGTCCATGGAATACCATTTGCTAATCTGCCATGACTAATTACGTTCTCAAAATCATTTTGGCCAAGAAATCCTTCAAGTGGGCTGAATATCCCATCTGCAATATTTTCTATATCATTAGCAACATCTTCGCTAACAGAAAATGAGTATAATCCGCTTGTATTTTTTGTAGTAATTCTATTTACTAACTTGCCACCAAGAGGTTTGGCAATACCGTTACTCTTTGCCAACGTCTATTTACCATGATCCATATGCAGACCACATTCTTTATCGGATTGGTTTTCCCACCACCAGCGGCCTGCTCGCAGATCTTCACCAGGTTTTATAGCTCTTGTACATGGTTCGCATCCTATACTTGGATATCCTTTATCGTGCAGTTTGTTATATGGGATGTTGTTTACTTTTATGTAATTCCAAGTCTGTTCCCATGTCCAGTCAAGTATAGGATTAATTTTTATCATACCATTATGTTGGTCATCAATTTCAATTTTTTTTGATGTGCTTCTATTTTGTGTCTGATCACTTCTAAGACCAGTTATCCAACCGTCCAAAGTTTCTAACATTTTGTTTAATGGATGTACTTTTCTTATTCCACAGCATAATTTTCTATTTCCTGGGCTATCGTAAAAGAGATTCATGCCGTTTACTCTTACCATTTCAATGACTTCTTGGGCATCAGGAAATGTAACTTCGATGTTTATGTTGTATTTCTTACGAATCGCATCCATTACATCATAAGTTTCTTGGTTTAATCTTCCTGTATCTAATGTAAAGACTCTAGCTTTTGGGTTAATCTTCATTAGCATATCAATTACAACTACATCTTCAGCACCAAAACTAGATGCCAGTGCTAGTTTCGGATGTAAATTATCTAAGGCCCATTTGAGAACCTCTTGTGGAGTTTTAAGTTTAGTATTTAACTCGTCTATCTGTTCAAGAGTAAATTTAGTCATGATGAGACTTGTTTTCTGTTCTTTTATAATTATTACGAGATAGAGTGTTTGGCTGTTATCCTAAAATTATAAACAACTTGATATAACATTTGAAGATGAGTGATAATTCATTTGTAATTGTTTTTCCATCAGTTTTTGCTAAGAACAAACTTGACTTACTTGTTTCTAATATCAAAAACATACTAAAAGTTCAAAATCAAAAATTTAGTAAAATTACAAAGGACGATTCTGTTATAGTAATTGATGCAAATGATCCCGTATTTGCCTCATCTACGATAAATTTGCTGTATGGAATAGAAAGAGTGGCAATAGCAAAGCAGGTAAAAAATGAATTTGATGTTATAGTTTCAGCAATTGCCAAGATAGGTACAAATCTTTTGCTTAGCGGAGAGAGATTCCTAGTAAAAGTTGATGGGTATTCAGCTGGTTATATGACAAAGGATGTAGAACTTGCTGCAACTTCGTCATTGATTGAAAAAACCACAACTCTTGGTACAAAACCTGGCACACAAGAAAGATATGATAAATTGATCTATGCTTATCTTACAAAACTACATGGCTACATCTGTATTTTTACAGATAAAGGACATGGAGGCTTACCATATAATTCACAAAATGAGAAAATAGTTTGTTGTGTTTATGATGAATTATCAGCAGTTTCATGCCTTGAGACAATAAGGGAGGGATTTGATGTTAAGATTGTGATCTGTTACAATAGTGACTCTAATCTAATAGAGCTAGTCAAAATTTTAAATCGAATATTACCAAAGACTATACAATCAAAGATAGATCTGGAATTTTTTTATGTAGATATAAAAAATAGTGCAAAAAACATCATGTTAATAGTAGTAGTTGAGATCTTGTGCTTTGTTGCAAAATCAAATAAGATAAGAAAAATATCTCTTTCTTTGTCACCGCTGATTTTTCCTTCCTATTTTGTAAATAGCATCATAAAGCGAGTGTTTAAGAAAAATTTTATTCCATGGTTGCCTCTAGCTGGGCTTGATGGAGATATTTTTGATAACGCCAAAGAGATTGGCTTGGAAAAATACATTATAAAAATAGAAAAACTGGCTAACTTGAAATTTGACGGAAAATCCTACGAAAAAGAAGCTCAAAAGATTGCAAATCAAGCCATAAAGACAAAAAAAGTTGTATCAGTCATTGTAGGGCCAAATAATGTTCATGATATACTGGATTCATTAAAAGTGGATCATTGAAAATTTAAACAGGAACTTTGGTTTGAAATCGTGATAAAGATAGGCGAATTCATCTACCCTTGGGGTAATGGACACTACTCAAGAATGATGTCATTAAACGAAGTTCTTCCAAGATACCTCAAAGAAGAATATGAAATTCATTATTCTAGTAAAGATGAAATTTATCAAAGATTGTTAGAAAAATTTCCATCACAAAAACAACATGTTCATGAAATCTTGATGCCTACGCCCATAGATGGCAAGAGTGGACCAAGTGTTTCCAGATCATTACTTAACGTTCTTCTACCTGTTTCAAAAAATCCACCGTTGCTAAAACAGATTTCAGATTATCTAAGAGAAGAAGTCAGGTTATATGATAAAGAGAAATTTGATTTGGTTATAAATGACGGCGATATGGGTTCCAATGTATTAGCAAAGAACCGTGGGATTCCAAGTATTTTTGTAACAAACCAGTTTATGCCAAAATTATGGTCAACAAGAGTTTATTTTTATCCTTCTCTGTATTTTATAGCAAAACAGATTGCAAAGGCAACAAAGATAATTGTAGCTGATTCACCGCCACCATATACAATT
>JAUYOQ010000066.1 GCA_030697975.1 Nitrosopumilaceae archaeon
TCAATTAGGAATACATTGTGATCATCTTGGCATAACTTAAATGTCAAATAAATCGGTTTTATTCTATGATGGCAGCAACTTCAGAAAATACCATACAAGTTGAAAAAAACCCACCAAAATCACCTGACAAAAAAAAGACAAAATACGATGTAATAATTATCGGTGCAGGACCTGCAGGATACACAGCAGGCATTTACTGCGCAAGAGCCCGACATGACACCCTAATCTTATCAGGCATCTTGCCTGGAGGCCAGCTAGTAAACACAACAGACGTTGAAAACTATCCAGGCTTTGCAGAAGCAATCCTAGGACCTGACCTTATGATAGTCATGAGAAAGCAGACAGAGAAAATGGGTGCAACAATAATTGATGATGAGGCAGTAGACGTTGATTTCACACACAAGCCATTCAAGGTACTTACTGCATCAGAAGAATACGAGGCAAGAGCAATAATTATCTGCACGGGTGCAGACTATAGAAAGCTTGGACTTGAAGGCGAAAAGACCTTTGCAGGAAAGGGAGTATCATACTGTGCAACATGTGATGGCGCATTTTTTAGAAATCAAGAACTAATTGTTGCTGGTGGTGGAGACTCTGCAATGGAAGAGGCAACATTTCTTACAAAATTTGCATCAACTGTCCATGTGGTTCACAGACGAGACAAGCTAAGGGCAAGCAAAATAATGCAAGAAAGAGCTATGGCAAACCCAAAAATAAAATTCCACTGGAACAAGGAAATTGAAGCAATTTCAGGAAATCAAAAAGTACAAAGTGTCACATTAAAGGATACAAAGACTGGTGAAAAAACAACGCTAAATGTTGGAGGTGTTTTTGTCGCAATTGGTCATGTGCCAAGCTCAAAGATTTTCCAAAATCAAGTCGAGCTTGACAAAAACGGATATGTTGTATTAAAAAATAACACAGAGACTAGTGTCAAAGGAGTCTTTGCTGCAGGTGATGTCCATGATCACACATACAAGCAGGCTGTTACTGCTGCAGGATTTGGCTGCATGGCAGCAATCGATGTAGACAGGTACCTAACAGAAAACAAGTAAATTACATGTACACAATTTTTGACATGTGTTCTGCCTTTTTGAGTGCTGCATCAAACTCTGACTCTGAAAATACCTTTTGCTGAGCATACAGGCTCTTGAATTTGCGTCCATCGTCTGCAAATATGCCAACTATATTCCCAGAATCAATTTTGTATTCTTTCATTGCAGCATAGACTGCACCAGATGACGGGCTGACAAGCATCTTTTCTTTTGTAAAAACCTCTTTTACTGCAGAAAATGCCTTTACATTTGTTATCGTAATCCAGTCATCAACCACATACTCTCGTTTTAGAAATAGATCAGGCTTTGCAGATTCCTCAAAGTTTCGAAGGCCCTGAATCAGGTGGTTTTGCTGCGGCTGAACACCAATTGTCTTTATTTTTGGATTTTTCTCTTTTAGGAATGCAGAAACGCCAGTTACTGTACCGCCTGTTCCAACACCTGTAAAAAAGTGAGTTATCTTGCCATCTGTCTGCTTCCAGATTTCAGGCCCGGTTCCCTTGTAGTGGCCAAGATAGTTTGCCTCATTTGCATACTGATTTGGCGAAAAATACTTGTCAGGCCGAGATGCAGCAATTGACGTAGCTAGTGCTATGCTCTGATCAGTTCCACCCCCAACCTTTGGACACAGATCATCGCTTGTCTGGTACAGTTTTGCACCAAGTAACTCGATTATTT
>JAUYOQ010000188.1 GCA_030697975.1 Nitrosopumilaceae archaeon
GGCGTGAAAAATTAGATCTTCGTAAATTATTGATAAATGGTAAACCTTTTCCTTATTCTTCGAAAAAATTGTTAGACTGGTTCGAAGAAAATCATCTAATTAGAAAATGGGAAAGAGGTAGTTATGATGCTGGGTTAATGTTAAGACATCATCACTCACATCAGGAACGTCCAGGTCTATATGTGCCGGATTCAGATATACTAAAACGGATTGCTGAACAGATAAACTACCTATTTCATACTGTTAACTAAAATCTATATTTCTGATATATGGTGTAAAATTAAATTTTGTGAAACTGATCGCAGAGATTTATTTTAAAAAATTATAGTGCCTTAAACTGTGCACTCCACTTGTAGTAGGCACGGATCATTTCAGATGAAACGCTTGGTTTTCTTCTTTCCAGTATTTCCCTAAAATCTAACATTGTTATCTCCCTAGGCTGCGGTTTTACTTCCCCTGCTATTGGTTCCTTATAGTTTACTGCAGTAAACATCTCATTTACAACTTTCATTTGTGCAGCTTGACAAACGTCTTTGATGTCGCTTGCACTGTATCCGTCAAATAATCTTGCAAGCTCCAAGGTTTTCAGCTTGGCGTCTTTTTTTAATGGAGATGTATACAACTCAAAAAGATTTTGTCTTGCCTCAAGTGTTGGCAATGAAACATAGATTCTTTTTTGGAATCTTCTTAGAAAAGGCCAGTCAAGACTCCATGGCTTGTTTGTTGCACCAATTACGTATAGCTTCAAGTCTTTTCCTTTTCCGTTAATTCCATCCATTTCTGTTAAAAATTGATTTTTGGTTCTAACCTCTCCTCCTACCTCACTGTTTCTTGTACCAAGCAACGAGTCAACCTCGTCGATAAATAGTATTACAGCCAATCCTTCCTTTTCTGCATGATCACGTGCCATATGGAATAATTTTGAAACATTTTTTTCAGCTTCACCAAGCCACTTGCTCATCATTGATGCTGCATCTACATTTATGAAATATCCAGCAATCTCGCTTGCTGTTGCAGCTCCAAGTAATGTTTTACCACATCCTGGAGGCCCATAAAGTAGCATTCCTCTTGGCCACCCAATCGGAAACAGATCTGGCCGCTTACTTGGATATACAATTGATTCACGTAAAGCATTTTTTGCATCATCTAGTCCTACTACCTCTTCCCAGCTAACAGCAGGTTTTTCTTTCATGACTAAATCTTCAAAGTCACGATTATCACTTGCAGATTTTCGTTCTTCAGGAGAAGATTTTGGATCAACTGCAGGCTCCAAGTCGTTGCCACGAAGCTCTTGTAACGCCTTTATTCGATTTTGATAAGAGCGCATCCGTTCTGAATATACTGAATTTAGTTTGCTTGTTGGGTAAAGATGAAGTAGCTGTACAAGTGCATCTATTGCTTTTTGATAGTTTGCAATTGCCATTCCCCTTGCGCCTTGCGAATCACATTTTATTGCCTCAGATGCGTATCTGCTCGCAGCATTCTCTAACTGTTGTGGTGCCAAGCTCATCTAAATTACCGTAGATTCAGCTTTAGATTTGCGTAGGTATCCCTAAAGGTAAACTGGTGTAGCAGGGTTGGTTAAATTATTTGTACTATCCTGCTCAGATTTTGCAAAACCATCAGATTTGGCATATGGCTCAAGGGTAAAGTTCTCAGAAACATTACTTTGAAGACTCTTTATTCGCTTAATAGAGTCTTCAGCAGAAATTACAAGCTCACTTACTTTGTCGTTAAGTACATCTATTGAACCAACCGAGTTGCTTACCATATCAACAAATTCCTTTATCAGAGAAAAAACCTCTTTTTTGTTTTCATATTTATATAAAATATAGTCTGCAATGCGGAGAATTTGATTAAAGTCCTGCAGCTCCTCAAGGGAAAGCTGATTTATCTGCTTTTTATCAGAGTCAAGCTCTGCAAGCCTTTTCTCAACAAATGAGGATAATTTCTGAATCTTTTTTTTGCTATTTGTGATGTTTATAGTGGATTTTATTGAGACCATTAGATTTAAGCGAGCTCTGATTTCGCTAAATCTAGATTAGGATACTGCTTGTTTATTTTAGAGTCTACGATCAACTTTGCTTCATCTAGGATTCTTTGTGACTCTCTGTTTGATTCGCCAAAGTCAAATTTGGCCTCTGTTATAGTTGCAGAATCCATTACTATACTGCCTAAAATTGAAGACAGTTCACAAAGATTTTGGCTGTAATTTGGAAAATACCTAAACAGTCTTGAGCTTATTATTCTGACAATAGATATTGCAGAAGGCAAGTTTGTTGTAATGCCAAGTATCCCAGATATTGAGTGCATTCTCTTTTGGATTTGTTTTAATGATTCTATTGCAAAGTAAACTTCGCCCTCAAGTTCTACAAGTTTTGTAAAATCAAGGTCAAATGTGTCACCAGCATGGTCATAAAGTGCAAGGTTTTGGCTTCTAAGTTCGGTTCTTTTTTTGTCAAGCTGTGTTAGAATCATATCAAGCAGATCAAGTGAGTATGCAAATCGAGGCATGAGCGTGTTTTTATGTGAATATTTTGTGGCCAGATTTTCTTTTTCAATTGCTGTCATATCCATCATGTGAAAATATCAAGAATTTGCTATATCAGGACGTTGTCCCAAATTTCCATTTAACCACAGTCACATACATCATCAGATACAGCTCAGAAAAATTTCCATTATTAGTACAAGGAATTTAGCTTATCATCTTACCTAACTATGAATGATCGTTTGATATGGTTAAGGAGCATGGCCTAACTGTAAGTCTTGAAGAATTTGGACTAAGCAAGTATGAGGCAAAAGCCTATGTGACTTTGGTTTCACACGGTACAATTTCTGCAAGCGAAGTTGCATATTATTCAAATCTTCCTCGTACCAAGGTTTATCCGACTTTGTTAAAACTTGACAAAAAGAGGCTTGTCATTATTTCTAAAAGCAAGCCCATAATGTGCACTGCAATTGCGCCAGAAGATGCCTTTGATGACATTATTCAAGAGCATATAGACAAAGTAAATCAGATGAACACCCTTGTAACAAAACTAAAGCGTGCAAGCGAAGAAAGCAAAAAGACAAGAGGTGCAGAAGAAAAAAGATATTTTCATCTTAGCTCAAACAATGTTCTAAATCAACTCAAAATAATGATAGGTGGAACAAAATCATCAATTCAAGTCATTGTGGACCCATGGGGACTAAACTTGTTGGCAGAATGCAAAGAACAGCTTCTTCTTGTTTTAAGAAGAAATGTTGATGTAAAAATTATTGTCTCTCCAACACAAATCGGCTCAGAATCATTTTACACAATACCAAGTGGTGCAAAAATCAAAGTTATGGATACTGCACAGAATTGCTTTATTTTTGATCAAACCGAAGTGTTGCTAATCGATAGCGACAATGGAAAAGGGGCAGTATTTTCTGCAACAGATGTGCTTGGAATAAGCCAAACCAAAGTATTTGTGCAAATGTGGGACAATGCGCTAAAAACCGATGGGCTATATGATATGGCTAAATCCGACGCTCAGGCAGTTTATCACATAATACAACTTGTAAATGAAAATGGGTTGGGATTTATTCTAAATTCTGCAATGAATTCAAAAAATATCAGTATCGATATGTTAAAGCTATTAGAAAAAGATGGAATTAATTTAAAATCAAAGTCACTTGATGAGGTAATCGAGATAATTAACTCTGCATTACAGATAACATGCTCAGGTCATCTCAATTACGATTCTGCCAAGAACAACATAACTGTAGAATCAAAACTAAATGGCGGACATTCACTTCCATGGACAACTATACTTGATCAGTATTTACAAAGTTGTGGCTACAATACAAAGTTAATTTATCAAAATCAGTCCCAAAAGGGAGAGAAAATTTTCATCAAAATTCATCCAAACAAAAACTAAAAACACCACACATTCTACCGTATTTTTAATGATTGAAGAAAGGCTAAAGGCGCTAAACATAGTTCTGCCAACTCCTCCAAAGCCTGCAGGCTCTTATGTGCCTGTAACAATATCTGGCAAAACAGCCTATGTGTCAGGCCAAATCCCAATAGAGGATGGAAAAATAACTCACAAAGGAAAGGTTCCCTCACCGCAGTCATTAGAAGAAGCACAAAAAGCAGCAAGATTGTGCATCATAAACGCTCTGGCTCAGCTTAAAGCAGAAATTGGAAGTCTTGATAAAGTGACTAGAGTTCTCAAAGTATCTGGATTTGTAAATTCATCACCAGACTTTACTGAACAGCCAAAGGTAATCAATGCAGCATCGGATCTTCTCGTTGAAATTTTTGGTGAAAAAGGAAAGCATTCAAGAGTTGCAATAGGTGCGGCAAGCTTGCCTCTTGACTCTACTGTCGAGATTGATATGATAGTTGAGCTCAGCTAAAGCTTTGCGTTAAACTCTTTTAGAAATTTCTTCATCTTGTCTTTTGGTATAACTGCACCGCATGCCTTGTCATGTCCACCACCTGAACCGCCAAGCGAGGTTGCAAGAGGGTTTACTATTTTGCCAAGATGAAGCTTGCATGCTTTTGAGCCTCGAATAGATACTGCGTATATTCCCTGCTCTACTCGTTCCTTGTATGCAACCCCAACGTCTTTTCCAGACAAACCTAGAACAAAGTTTACAGCCCCACTTGCACCAGAATCCAAGACTTCCATGTATGCAAGATTTTTCATTTTTTTCGTTGACTCTTTTACTTTTGAAATAATTGAAGCAAGCTTTGCAACCTGAAGCTGGGCAAACTCAAATGTGTTTGGGATTTCATGTGTGTATTTTGATTCAGCTAATTCATCGACAAGATAAAGAAGATAGTCAGAGTCTTTTTGATGCCCTACTATGTTAAATGTTAAAACGGTTGCGCTAATTAACGCAAATTGTCTGTCAAATATTTGGAGAAGTTTTGCGCCTTTTGGTCTGTCCTCCATATAGTCAGTTATTGCAGCACAAGCTGCTACAAACTGTGCATGATCATCAAGTTTTGATTTAAATGCGTCATAAACTTGTACTGTTGTACATTCATTAATATCGTGAATTATTTTTACTTTGGTCTTTTCAAGCCGCTTGATTATTTTATTATCCAAGTCATGATGATCAATGTATGTTATTTTGACTTTATTTTTTCGAAGATATGTTAGTAACTCGACAAACTCGTCTTGATTTTTTTGGCTAAGGCCCACATCACAAATAAAAAGTGTCTTTATTCTTTCGTCTGCCTTTATTTTTGCTAATGCGTCCATCATGCCAGGATAATCAACAAGGGTTGTGTCGCCACCAAATGCTTGTTTTATTAATGCAGCAGAGCTTATTCCGTCAAGATCCTCCTTGTGAGAAACGCAAAGAATCCTATCTTTTTTTGGTTTTTGCGCATTAATTACTTCGGGCATTTGCCAAAAATCGAATCTACCCTCATTTAAATTAAGAAAAATCAGTAGTGGTTTTTATTATCAGAAGTTTTTGTTTTTGTGACAAGCTTTTCTTCAGGAGTTTTTTTCAACGCACATGCGTATTCATCATAAAATGAATGCCCGTTTAGTTGAGTAGACTTGTCTATTTCTTGTAACTTTTGTAGTGATTCACCTGAGGCTCGAAGTATTTCGTCGTCTACCTGCTTGATGTATTTGCGTTCAGCTTCTGACATTGATTTTAGATTGAAAATTTCGATATAGGGGGCGGCTTTGATAGATTAGACAATTTGCTAAATTTAGTGTGTTTTCCCCATTAGAAAGAATAATTAGTATTTTCTTTTCAACTAAATCATTGGATACAAAAAATATTGGCCTAAGAGATATCGAGGTTGCAGACACTAGAATATCTGATATAGATGGGGAAAGAGGCAGACTCATCTATCGTGGCTATGATATCTTGGATCTTACAAAAAACTCCAATTTTGAGGAAACTGCATATCTTCTTCTTCATGACAGGCTGCCTTCAAAGTCAGAATTAGATGATTTTAAGGCAAGACTGGCAGATGCCCGCCTGATTCCAACACACATGCAAGAAAACATGGGAAATTGGAGAAAGGATGCAGATCCTATGGATATGCTTCAGGCCTTTGTTGCAGCCTTGGGAGGCTATTATGATGAAGAGTTTTCAAGCAAAGAGGCAAGCTATGATAGGGCCATCAATCTTATCGCAAAGGTTCCAACAATTATTGCAAGCTGGGACAGAATTAGAAATAACAAAAAAATCATAAATCCAGATCCCAAACTAAGCCATGCGGCAAACTTTCTTTACATGCTCTTTGGAGAAAAGCCAGACCCAGAAGTAGAGAAAATTTTAGATGTTTGCCTTATTCTTCATGCAGACCACAGCTTTAATGCGTCAACCTTTGCTGCAAGACAGGTTGCGTCAACACGAGCTCATATGTTCTCTGCTGCAAGTGCTGGAATTGGTGCACTAAGTGGAGAGCTACATGGAGGGGCAAACTATGAGGTAATGAAGATGTTACTTGAGATTCAAACTATAGAAAATGTAGAACCATGGGTTATAGAACAAATAGAAAAAGGAAACAAGATTATGGGAATGGGTCATGCAGTATACAAGACGTATGACCCGCGAGCTATGGTGTTAAAAGAACTTTCAAAAAAGTTGGCTAAAAAAACAGGCCAGCCTTGGTATGCCATTACAGAAAAGGTTGAACAGACAACAATTCGAGAGATGAAAAAGCGAAAAGGAATAGACATTTACCCAAATGTTGACTTGTACAGCGCATCCGTATATTACATGATGAATATACCAATGGGCCTCAACACACCAATTTTTGCAATCTCTAGATGTGCTGGGTGGGCAGCTCATATAATTGAAGAAAAATTTGCCGAAGCTGCACCAAAGCCTGCATTGTATAGACCAAAGGCAGCATATGTTGGAAAATATTGCGGCCCTCAAGGCTGTGAGTATACTCCGCTTGATTTAAGGCCTGAACCACAAGCAAGTTAATTTCTTGAATTAAGCCACTGTTTTGCTCTAGAGTTTACGTCGTGTTTGTAGAGAACCTCAAAGACCATGTCATAAAATGAGATTCCTTTTCTTCGTGCTTGCTCGTCAAGCCACTTTATTCCGTCTGCAAGCTCAGGATCATATTGTGCAAAGTCGACTAGATCATCGACCATCTTCGTAAAGAAGGAGTGTGACTCGAGCATCGCAATGGCATTTCCAAGTATGCTATTCAGACGTAAATTCAAATTATATAGACAAATGACGCCTTTTTGGTTGACATATGAAACACCTTTTTTATTCTGATGGAAATCAAAAAAAGATTGCATGGGTAATACAAACAAACGATACCGCAATAGAGCAGTTGCGAGACCATGCAGATATTTACCTAGACAGGATAACAGATGAACAATCAAGATACATTGCACTACATGTTGGAGTTTTTTGGGGAATTGGGAAATTTATCATAAAAAATAATGACATTGTAAACATAATGGTTGATTCTAAATCAATGTTTGAGCATCTCAATGGAAATCAGCAAAGCAATGATTCCTTTATACAAAATAAAACATTTTTCATAAATCAGATTGTAGGGCAAAGAAAGCTAAACATAGAATACCAGTTAATTGGTGCAAAAGATAACTTGGCTCATAAATTACTTGGTTAAAGATGCTAATTTTTTAATCTAGTTTAGAATTAACCCTACATCCATTAGGTTGGTATGTGTATAACCTGTTTTAACCAGTCCGCCATGTTTTTTAAAAAAAGAGTTTGAATCATTGTTTATTAGATAGTTTTGAATTTTTTTCGATTTTACAGTATTGTCAATAATTGCGCCTGCAAATTTTGTATTTCCATCAATTCCATCTGTGCCTACGGATGCAAAAGTAAATCTCTTTTTTGTATTCTGCAGTTCTTGCAAGATACGTAAGACTAGTTCCTGATTTCGCCCGCCTTTTCCGTTCCCAATTACATTAACAGTTGGCTCACCACCAAAAATAATACAAGAGTTTGATCTTTTTGGAATAATCATGGTTGCTAGTTTTTTAGCTACATTCTTTACATTGCCAGAAACTATAGTAGTTTTTGTAAAAAGACCAAGATGTTTTGATTTTTTGCTCATAGCTGCAAGTAAATCGTGATTTTTTGCAATAATGATGTTGTTTATTGTTGAATGTTTTGGCGTTTCTCGAATTTTTCCTGTTATCCCATCTTTTAATCGCTTGATGACTTTTTTTGAAACTGATTTTTCCAGTTTGTATTTTTTAATTATTTTGAGGGCATCATTGAAGGTAGTATCGTCATAGTAAGCATACCCAGATGCTATTGATGATAAATCGTCACCAATAACATCTGACATTACAAGTGCGATTGCATCACAGCCAAGATTCTCAACTAGTTTTCCACCTTTTATAGCAGAAAGATGTTTTCTCACGCAGTTGATTTCTTGTATTGTTGCACCTGATTTTATCAGAACTTGGTTAACATGTTTTTTTTCTTCAAATGTAATGCCTTGTGGTACACACATTAATGCCGAAGCGCCTCCAGATACAAGAAAAATAATAAATTCATGTTTTGTTCTTTTTTCTACGAATTCTTTGACAGCCTTTCCTGCGCTGTAGCTTTTGGCAGTTGGTAGTGGGTGTCCAGCATAAAATACTTGGAATTTCTTATTTTTAACTAAAGATTTTGTTCCCTTTGGTATTACAACTATGCCGCCATCAACTCTTGTAATGTCATCTACTGCTTTTGCCATAGAATCTGCCGCTTTGCCAAACGCTATCAAATAGACCTTATCGTATTTTGCTAGATTAATCGTCTTTTTATTAACAACAATTCGATTCTTTTTGATAAATTTTGGCAATATTTTTTGAGGCAGTGCTTGTGTAATGCCAAATTCTATGATATCAGTTACAATTTTTTTGCGTTCAGTTTTTGTTAATTCTTTGTAATTTTGTATAATCATTAGAAAGTTATTTTGTGTTACAGAAATAAACCTGTATAAAGTACATTACTCGACTTTTTTCAAAGTGCCAACTGCTTGTGTAACTAGCGGTAATGAAATATGAATTTCGGCTCCTTTTCCAACACCATCTGATTCTACCCAGATACTGCCTCCATGATTTTCCACTATCCATTTGCAAACAGACATGCCAAGACCATCTGCATTATATGTTAGATTTAACGCGGGATCAATTCTATAAAGTCTGTAAAAAATTAAATCAATGTTTTCTTTTTTTATTCCTAAACCATTGTCCTTAACAACTAGTTTTACAATGTCGTCAATTCGTTGTAGTAAAACGTGAATATGGCCATTTTCTTTTGGACTAAATTCAATAGCGTTTAAAATAAGATTTTCAACTACTTGTTCTATTCTATTTTTGTCGCAATAACACATAATCATCGGTTGTATCTCTTGTGTAATCGTAGTGTGTCTGCTTTCTGCTTCTTTTTTCAAAGTTGCAATTTTTGTTAGAACTATTTCAGAAAGGCTATGATTATTTTTTATGAACGTAAAATCATTTGAATCAATTTTTTCAACGTCTAACAAATGAGATGTGACTCTTAAGAGATCATTAACATCCTTCTTAATGTCGTTAAACTCGTCACTGTATACTTTGTTAAGAAGTAAGACATGTTCATCTTTTAATTTTTTGAAAAATCTATCTAATTCAACAATATTTTCCCGCATAGTCTCAACTATTCTAAGCAAAAATTCACTTTTTTCTTCGCTGTCTTTTTTTCTTGAAATAAGTGACTCAGTCTCTAGTGGTTTTTGAAGTGTGGAGGATTGTTTTAATATTACATTTTGACTTAGTTCTTTTAATAAACTATTTTTAATGTCTGTAAATTCGCGTTCAATCTCAGTATCATCCTTTTTGACAAAAGTTGATGGGACTTCTAAAGTATAATCAAACTTTACATGCACGTCATCTTGTATTTGTTCCAAGTATACATTCAAAACCGTCTTAACGTCAAATATGTTATTTGCAAGAAAGGTATTTTTTCCTCTGCTAAATTGAATTTCTGTTGGCCATGTTGAGGAGAATTTTTCAAAGTTCAAGCTTGTTAATTTTGTTAAGATTGTCACATATACTGCTGCAATGTTACCCTTTACAACCAGTGATTTTGTAATTTTTGTTTCAGGCAAAATCACTCACCTTAAAAATTTGGATTTTTGTTGGTGATTTAAAACATACAGTAATTGGTAAATCCTTAAACACTATACATTGATTTTTGTAAGTAAGAAACATCTTGCATCATTTATTATAAGATGATTCTAATATTTTAACATCAATACTTGTTGTCTCTAATTTGGATAGGACATCAAGATATAATAATGATTAAGAATTTCATTTTTCCATGCATGCTGTAAAAATTCCAAAGATAATTAATTTTGGAAAAAATGCATTAAGCGAAACACAGTATCCAAAAAATGCACTTGTTGTAACAACTGCGCCTCCACCAATTTCAGGAAAATGGCTAGGCAAAATGGGAATTAAAGATTATATGTTATTTGACAAAGTTACCCCAGAACCATCAATTGATGACGTAAAGACGGTGATTGCAGAGTTCAAAGACAAGAACCCATCTGTATTGATTGGTCTTGGAGGCGGAAGTTCGATGGATGTTGTAAAATATGCCTCATCAGAAATGGGCAAGCAAAAGATTTTGATCCCAACCACATTTGGCACAGGAGCTGAAATGACAACGTATTGCGTTTTAAAATTTGATGGAAAAAAGAAGTTGTTGCGCGAGGACAAATTCCTTGCAGATATGGCAGTAGTTGATTCCTACTTTATGGACGGAACCCCAGAACAAATTATCAAAAATTCTGTCTGTGATGCCTGTGCACAGGCAACAGAAGGCTATGATAGCAAGCTAGGAAATGAATTCACAAGGACATTGTGTAAAGAGGCATTTGATGTCTTGTATAATGCCATAATTAATGACAAGCCAGAAAACTATCCTTATGGCTCAATGCTATCAGGCATGGGCTTTGGTAATTGTTCTACAACACTTGGACATGCATTATCGTATGTCTTTTCAAATGAAGGAGTGCCACATGGATATTCACTTTCATCATGCACTACTGTTGCACACAAATTCAACAAATCAATTTTCTATGAAAGATTCAAAGAAATAGTAAAGAAGCTTGGTTTTGAGAAACTAGACCTCAAGACACCAGTTGACGTGGCAGCAGAAACTGTACTGACAGACAGAGGACACCTAGACCCAAATCCTATTTCAGTGACAAAAGAAGACATAATGAAATGTCTAAATGACATCAAAACCGGAAACCTGTAAATTCCAAAAACATTTTTTGATTTTTTATAAAGTACGAAATTCATAAAACTTCCTAGACTTTAATAACGTCAAAAAATACCCTAACTGATAGAATCATGGCGCTCTTAAAGTTTGGAATTCAAAATGGTCTTAATGTCGCAAGAGCTGGATACACTGAAGACCAAATCTTAACTGCGTGTCTTTTAGCTGATAGGACAGGATATGATTCGATATGGTATATGGACCACACAAATGTTCCACAATGGAAAAATGCTGTGGTTCTTGACCCCTGGGTTATGCTATCTGCGATTGCTGCAACAACAAACAATGTTGAGCTTGGTGCATGTGTTACTGATGCAATACGCAGACATCCATCAAACATTGCCCTAGCTACAATTACTTTGGACAGAGTATCAAAGGGAAGGGCCACACTAGGCATTGGGGCAGGTGAGGCACAGAATCTAAAAGAATTTTGCATACCATTTGAAAAGCCAGTTTCAAAATGGGAAGAACAAATTCAGGTCATAAAATTGCTTTTTAATTCCACACCTGACAATAGAGTCAGCTATGAAGGAAAATACTACAAGTTAGAAGATGCCTGTCTTCAGGCAAAGCCGATTAGAAAACCATATCCGCCAATATACATGGCAGCTGGAGGCCAGCGAACACTTGAGCTTACAGGAAAATACGGAGATGGTTGGATTCCAATTGGTTATACGCCTGAACTTTTTGAGGATCATGCCGCAGTTATTAAAAAATCAATGCAGGAAAACAGCCGAGATGCTAAAGATTTTAACTTTGCACTAGACATTGATGTATACTTTTCTGATGATGCTGAAGAATCATGGGCAAAAATGAAGGAAGCCGTAAAGGTTAGTTTATTCAAGCCCGAAGTTTTACGTGTTCACAACTTGAAAGAAATTGAAGGATTTGATTTTAAAAAATACTTTACAGAATATTCCATGTCAAATCAGGAATGGATTGTAAAGATGCGTGAGGCTGCAAAAACAATACCTGACCCTATAGCACGATCCTCAACTGCTGTTGGAACACCAGATGATGTGATTCCAATATTTGAGCGTTTTATGAAAGCAGGCGTTAATCATTTTATAATTAGATTTTGGGGCAAAAACTATTTTGGATCAATTGATAAATTTGCAAGCGATGTAATGCCATATCTAAGAGAAAAATCAGAAACAAGTAAGACCTTTTTCAAGGGCCTATAAACAAGCTAGTTTTAGATTTAATAGTATTTCAAAAGGAAACAAGACTGGATGCAGCTATTAGGACGATTAGAGATAAAATCAAAGGAAAAGATTATCGAGTTTTTAAATCAGGAACATACTGGAAGGATCTGCAGTATTGATGGAAACGGCTATCCTCAGATTATTCCGATGAATTTTGTGTTTTTAAATGATTCAATATACATGCATTCTCATACAAGAGGCGAAAAACTAGACAATATCAGACGCAATGGCAAGGTAGGCTTTGAAGTAGATAGAAGCTTGGAATTTTTGCCATCATATTTTACACATCCAACAGATGCATCACAAGCTGATACACTTTACATTAGTGTTGTAATCAAAGGCAGAGGAATAATAGTAGAGGATAGAAATGAAAAAACAATTGCACTAAATGGTTTGATGAAAAAATACCAACCAGAAGGTGGCTATGATCCAATCAAAGCTGAGATGGAAGTTGTAGATGAAGTAGCAATTATCAAAGTAATGCCTGAATCGATGAAAGGAAAATACAAGATAGGACAACACATCCAAAAAAATGAGCGAATAAAGTTGGCACAACAGATTCTTGAGCGCAACTCAAAGACTGCAAAAGAGACCTTAAAGACAATGGGTTTTGAAGTAATAGATAATGGCATCAGGATGACAGAGGAACCCTCGTGGTAGAGTCGTTGTAAAATAAAGGGTTGTAAATAGTAAAGAGTGCCTTCTTCGAAATTATTTTACATGAGTGAAATTTAGAGTATAACTAATGGAAGGCAAAAAGTTTGAAGAGTATCTAGATGAGTGTTTTAAAATTATTGATGAAAATGTGGAGGTACTCTCAGGCATTGAGTTTGAAATCGAACAACAAAAAGACGATGAAATAATTCCAAATCTGCATCTTCATGATTTAATTGACATGACACAAGATGTTGCAGAGTCTATAAAGATTAGAAAAGCAGAAGCTAGCTATATGCGTCGACAATTGGATTAGCTGTTTTTAGTTAGCTACTACTTCAATTGGTTTTTCTTGTTTTGCTTTTGCCTCTTTTCGCATTTTAGCTAGCAAAGCTGCAAGTTGTGCTTCATGAATTTCATCTAGTGTTTCGCACATATAGTAATCATACTTTTGCAAATACTTAACACTTTTTACTTTCGATAATGCTTGCATTCCTTTAGAAGCAGCGTGAGCTAAAATTTAGATCGTTATCATATTTAACTACAATCAGAATTGCAAAAACATTATAAGATAATTCTAAAACAGACTTTCAGAATTACCATTGCTTTAAATTCAGTTTTTAAATATTTTGCTTAGTGCAACAAGTATCAGGTTTTCAGTTAGTATCAGATTACAATCCAACAGGAGATCAGCCTCAGGCAATAGATGCGTTAGTTAGAGGAGTAAGACAAAACAAAGTCCAAACGCTTTTGGGCGTAACAGGTAGTGGCAAGACATTTGCTATTGCAAATGTTATACAAAGAACTGGAAAAAACACACTTGTAATCTCACATAACAAGACACTTGCTGCACAACTTTATTCGGAGCTAAAACAATTTTTCCCAAAAAATAATGTTGGATATTTTGTTAGCTATTATGATTATTATCAACCTGAAAGTTACATTCCACAAACAGACACTTACATAGAAAAAGATACTCAAATTAATGAAAAAATTGAAAAAATGAGATTAGAGGCAACTGCCATGCTGCTTTCAGGCGAGCCTACCATAATAGTTGCCACAGTATCATGCATTTACTCGCTTGGCTCACCTCGAGATTGGGAAGAAATGTCAATTACTGTCTCACAAGGAGACAAAATTGAGCGTGCAAATCTAATAAAAAAGCTAGTCAATGCACGATATGAGCGCAATGAGATGGAGCTTGTGCCTGGCAATTTCCGTGTAAAAGGCGACACAATCGACATAATACCTGCATACTCTGATGATATAGTTAGAATCTCCTTATTTGGCGACGATGTAGAAAAAATATCAATTTGTGATCCTATAACACTAAAAGAAAAGCAAAAGATCTCGTCTATCAAAATATTTCCTGCAAAGCACTATCTTGTTGCAAAAGACGTTAGAGAAAAGGCAGTTACATCAATCAAAGAAGAGCTAAAGCAACGACTCCCCCAGCTAAACGAGCTTGAACGACAAAGACTAGAGATGAGAACAAAGTTTGATCTTGAGATGATCGAAGAGCTTGGATACTGCTCTGGCATAGAAAATTATTCAAGACATTTTGATGGAAGAAAGCCTGGTGAAAAAGCATTTTGTCTTCTTGATTTTTTTGGAAAGGACTTTTTGCTTGTAATTGATGAATCGCATGTTACACTCCCACAGCTTCATGGAATGTACAAGGGGGACCATTCACGAAAAAAAGAGCTTATAGACTATGGGTTTAGGCTTCCAAGTGCATATGATAACAGGCCACTAAAATTTGAAGAGTTTGAAGGATACATAAAAAATTGCATTTTTGTTTCTGCAACCCCATCTGAATATGAAAGAAAAAAATCATTTCAGATTGTAGAGCAGCTTGTCAGACCAACAGGACTTGTAGACCCAATAGTTGAGACAAGGCCAACAAAAAATCAGATGGATGATTTGATTGTTGAAATTAAAAAAAGAGCTGAAAAAAACCAGCGAGTTTTAGTAACAACACTAACAAAACGAATGGCAGAGGATTTAGCAGAATACTTGTCAAAAAAACAGATCAAGGTTCGCTATCTACACTCAGAGATTGAAGGCCTGCAACGTACAGAACTAATCAGACAGCTAAGACTGGGCGAGTTTGATGTTCTTGTTGGAATAAACCTCTTAAGAGAAGGCCTTGACATACCCGAAGTCTCATTTGTAGCCATACTAGATGCAGACAAGGAAGGATTTCTTCGCAATACAACGAGCCTAATTCAGACATTTGGCAGAGCAGCACGAAATGTCGAAGGGGCTGTCATCATGTATGCAGATATTATGACTCAATCAATGAAGACGGCAATCTCTGAGACAAATAGGCGTCGAAAAAAGCAGTTAGAGTATAACAAAGAGCGAAACATCACACCAAAAACTATCATAAAATCAATTCCAGCACAAGTTGCAACACTTGATGATATAAAACACAAGTCAGGCCATGACCTTGTAGAGGAAATGATTGAGCTTGAGGCTGAAATGAAAAAGTTTGCAGAGAATTTGGATTTTGAGCGAGCAATTGAGTGTAGGGAAAAAATAAGGCGAATGCAAAAGGAGTTAGAAAAGAAAAATGAACGCTAAATTAAAAATTCGTGGAGCAAGACAGCATAATCTAAAAAACATTGATCTTGATATCCCAAAAAACAATCTGGTAGTAATTAGTGGACTCTCAGGTTCTGGCAAGTCAACACTTGCCTTTGATACAATTTATGCAGAAGGACAAAGACGTTATGTAGAGTCATTGTCTGCATACGCAAGACAGTTTTTGGAAATGATGGATAAACCTGATGTTGATTCAATTGAAGGGTTATCGCCTGCAATATCAATTCAGCAAAAAACTACAAGCAAAAATCCACGCTCAACTGTTGGCACTACAACTGAGATCTATGATTATCTAAGACTGCTTTATGCAAGAATTGGAATTCCCCACTGTACAAACTGTGGACGAAAAATCTCAAACCAATCAGTTGAATCAATTTGTGATTCTATCTTACGTAATTTTGATGGAAAAAAAATTCTTGTTTTAGCACCTATAATACAACGAAAAAAAGGAACGTATGAAAAACTCTTTGAGCAGATAAAAAAAGATGGATACTCTAGGGTTCGTTTAGATGGACAAATAACACAGATTGATGAAACACCAACACTTGACAGACAAAAGTGGCACAATATCGAAATTGTCGTAGACAGAATTAGTATTACAAAATCTGAAAAAAGCAGGCTTTTTGAGGCAATCCAGACTGCACTCAAGGCTGCAAAAGGCTCTGTTCTAATCTCAGATGAGAGCCAAGACAAGATGTTTTCTCAAAATAACGCATGCCCATATTGTGGCATCACAATAGGTGAACTTGAGCCTAGAACGTTTTCTTTTAACTCCCCTTTTGGCTCCTGTAAGGCCTGCAATGGTCTTGGTGTCAAAATTGAATTTGACCCGGATTTAGTAATACCTGACAAGTCAAAATCAATACTTGAGGGGGCCATAGTTCCATGGAGCGGCAGATTTTCCTCATTTAGAAAGCAAGCACTGCAACATGTCGGAAAAGAATTTGGATTTAATCTAATGACTCCAATTAACAAGATAACACCAAAACAGCTCAGAATAATTCTTTATGGAACAGACCAGAGGATTCGCTTTAGATACGAATCAAAGTCAAGTGACTCGTCTTGGGAATATACTGATGCATTTGAAGGAGTGCTAGAAAACTTGCAACGAGTATTTATGGAAACAGACTCTGAGGCAAAAAGAGAATGGCTAAAACAGTTTATGCGCGATACTCCATGCAATGGTTGTAACGGAAAAAAGCTAAAGCCTGAAGCTCTTGCTGTCAAGATAAATTCGATGAACATAATGGATGTTTGTGATCTATCAATTGACGCGTGCTATGAATTCTTTAACAAACTAAAGCTAACAGAGACAGAACAATATATCGCACGAGATGTTCTAAAGGAAATAAAGGAACGATTAGAGTTTCTAAAAAATGTTGGATTAAATTATATTACATTAAATCGTCTGAGCTCAACTCTGTCTGGAGGGGAATCGCAGCGAATACGTCTTGCAACACAAATTGGCTCAAATCTTACAGGAGTTCTGTATGTACTTGATGAGCCAACAATTGGATTGCATCAAAGAGATAATCAGAGACTGATAAAAACACTGACAAAGCTTCGTGATTTGGGAAATACAGTAATTGTTGTAGAACATGATGAAGAAGTCATTCGAAATTCTGACTGGATTGTTGACCTAGGTCCTGGTGCAGGGGTGCATGGAGGATATGTGGTATTTGAAGGAACTATAGACCAAATCCTAAATGGTCATAAATCAATTACAGGCACTTATCTAAAAGATAAATCACTCATAAAACTTGAAAACAAAAAACGAACGCAAAAAGGCAAACTGGTTGTAATAGGTGCCTCTGAAAACAACCTCAAAAATATCGATGTAGAGTTTCCACTAGGGCTTTTTATCACAATTACCGGAGTCTCAGGCTCTGGCAAGTCCACTCTGACAAATGAAATTCTGCTAAAAGCACTCTCTGCTCACTTTTACAAGTCAAATGAGCGACCAGGAAAGCATAACAAAATCGAAGGTATTGAGAACATCGACAAAGTCATAGCCATTGATCAATCCCCTATAGGAAGGACCCCACGCTCAAATCCTGCCACCTATATTGGTGCGTTTACACCCATCCGCGAACTATACGCAAATACAGAAACCTCAAAGGAGCGTGGATATGCCCCAGGTCAGTTTTCATTTAACGTGCAAGATGGCCGCTGTTTTGCATGTGAGGGTGACGGTGTAAAAAAAATCGAGATGCAGTTTCTATCAGATGTTTATGTTAGATGTGATGAGTGCAAGGGAAAAAGATACAATTCTGAAACACTCTCTGTATTATACAAGGGAAAAAACATTGCCGATGTTTTAGAGATGACAGCATATGAGGCTTTGCAGTTTTTTGAAAACATTCCTGCAATAAAGCGAAAGCTCCAGACAGTTTTTGATGTTGGTTTAGGATACATAAAACTTGGTCAATCGTCAACTACGCTATCTGGTGGTGAAGCTCAGCGAGTAAAGCTTGCATCAGAATTATCTAAGAAAGGAACTGGGAAAACGCTCTATATTTTGGACGAGCCGACAACAGGACTTCACTTTGCAGATGTTCAAAAATTGCTTGATGTACTAAATAGACTAGTAAACTTGGGAAATACTGTAATTGTAATTGAACACAACTTGGATGTGATAAAAAATTCTGACTGGATTATTGATTTAGGGCCAGAAGGAGGCGACAATGGAGGGCAAGTTGTTGCCACAGGAACACCAGAACAAATTGCAAACAATCCAAAAAGCTATACAGGACAGCATCTCAAAAAGTTTATGAAAAGATGACTATAGATATTTCCAAAATAAACATACCTAGTCATCCTGGAATCTATTTGATGAAAGACGATGCTGGAAAGATAATCTATATTGGAAAAGCAAAAAATCTCAAAAACCGTGTAAAATCATATTTTTTAAAAAATCAAAACTATAAGACACAAAAACTAGTTGAAAATATTTCAGACATTGAATTTGTCTTAACAGATAATGAGCGAGAGGCATTTTTGCTTGAGGCAAACATGATAAAGCAATACAGACCTATTTTTAATATCGAGCTAAAAGACCAGCAGCGATACACCTATCTTAGAATTACAGATGAAGAGTATCCACGGCTCTTGGTTGCACGCCGTACAAGAACTGGCAAGTTTTTAGGTTCAGGTAAGATATTTGGACCATTCACGCAAGGTAGCTCAAAACTACTCACGATTGGCTCTTTGCGAAAGACCTTCAAGATACGAATTTGCAAGACGCTTCCAAAAAAGGCCTGCCTTGAGTACCACCTTGGAAACTGCGAAGCCCCATGCGAGTTCAAAGAAGCTCAAGAAAGATACACTGGACATATTTCTGATTTGGGATCAATTCTAAAGGGAAAACAAAAAATGAGAGATTTTGCTGAAAAGCTAAAACAAGAAATGAAAAAAGCCTCTGACTTGCTTCAGTTTGAGCAAGCACGCGAAATTAGAGACACTTTGCAAAGACTAGGCAATCTCCAAACAAGACAAAAAATGGAATTTGTTCAAAACTCTGATGAGGAATTTTTTGGAATAAAAATACAAAATCAAATTGCCCAGATCATGACGTTTAGAAAAATAAATGGCGTGATTAGAGACAGCGACAGGTTTTCTTTTGATCTAGTTGGCGATAACTCGTTTTCTAACTTTTTGTTCCAATATTATACGACACACAAAATTCCAAAAACAATTATTGTAAGCCAGATTCCAGAAAGAAAAGAACTTTTAGAATCAATGCTCTCTGAAAACACGGGATATTCAGTAGAGATTGTTGTGCCAAAAAAAGGCAAAAGAAAAGAGATGATTGATTTGATAATGAAAAACTTGGATCTAATTGAGGCAAAGGGAGCAGAACCTAGTCTTGTTGAGCTAAAAGAGCAGCTTGGCTTATCAGAAATTCCAAAAGTAATAGAGTGTTTTGACATATCAAATCATGGAGAAGCGTTTGCAGTTGGTGCAATGTCAAGATTTGTAGGCGGCAGGCCAGATACGTCAGGATATAGGAAATTCAAGATAAAAACAGTAAAGGGAAGAGATGATTTTGCAATGATTGGCGAGATAATAAAGCGTAGATATCATAGATTGTCTGAAGAAAAACAACATTTTCCAGATTTGATTGTAATAGATGGTGGAAAAGGCCAACTCAATTCTGCCTTAAAATCACTTCAAGCTGTCAGAGCCGCCATTCCCTGTATTTCGCTAGCAAAAGAAAATGAGGAAGTATACATTCCCAAACGAAAAGAACCGCTTGTGATTTCAAAAAACAGTTCTGCACTTAAAATTCTTCAATATGCAAGAGATGAAGCACACAGGTTTGGGGTAAGCTACAACAGAAACCTTCAGCTAATTTCTTAGGGTGGGTCTAGATTTTTTCTTTGATTTTTGCCTTTGCGTCTCTGCTCCATACATGATTTGAGTTCTTCTTTGCTATGATTTTTAATTGATTTTCCGCACATTGCACATGTTGGCTCAGAAACTATTGGTTTTCTTTCAAATGGCATGTGCCATCAAATAAAATCATCAAGTGATTCTTCGCGCAATGGTTGAGCATCTATTCCAAGGGATTTAAGATGCGCAGAAAACTCTTCTACAAAACCATGAATTGTATAGACTTTATCAGCACCGCTTTGTTTTACCAACTCAACTAGCTCATCAAAGTCGCAATGATCACTTAGTGGTATTGAGTAATCAGCCCGCCTTCCAAAAGAAAATCGTGCAGATTTTGCCCAGCCAGAAAATCCAATGGTTGCTGCACCATACTTTGATTTCATGTTTTTGATAAAGTAACTTTTTTCTGACATAAATGGTGCAACCATTATCCAAGGTTTTTTTTCAAGAAGACCGTTTTTTTCAGCTTCTGTATGACCAATGCATTCTTTGAGATTTATCCCCAAGGTTCGATGCAAGTCATTCATTTCCTTTACAGAATCATGATAGTATAGTGGCTCCCAGTGCCCAAATAGCTGCGATATTGTCTGTGCTTTTCCAAGCTGATAGCCAAACAAAATTACTGGAATTCCACGAGAATAATGCTCAGATATTATCTCATTTACAGTTTTTTTTATCTCATCAAGCTTTGGGAAAATAAATTCAGGTAGGCCAAATGTGCATTCTGTTATCAGTGTCTTGCATTTTGGAATCTTTGCACCAGAAAGAAATCCTCTGCTTCGTGTGCAAATATCACCTGTGTAAAAAATATCATCAAACAGTAATCCACGAGCACCTAAAATGTGCCCACTATCTAAAAGCGAAAAATTCTCCAAATTATCGCTAGAGTCCATCTTACAGCCACGCAGCTTTGCAATCCTGCTAGTCTCAATTGAAGCCAAGGTAGGCACGCCATTTTGGGTTGGCAGATGATCAGAGTGCGCATGTGAGACAAAGTTTACGCACCCCTCAAGTGGGATTTTTGGATCCAAAAGTATAGTTGTGTTATTTGTCTTACATACAATGCCGTTTTTTGTCATCTTTATTTTGTGTGTCAAACACAGAAACAAACGTGAGATTTGATATAAATTGCAGCTTTAGTCTAGTTTTGACTACTTGCTAAATCTTGCAATTTTGATCTCAGGGCGCGGTAGTAACATGGAAGCCATTCTCAAGGCGATCAAGAAAAAAAAGATTCCTGTAAATCCAGCAGTTGTTATCTCAAACAAACCTGATGCAAAGGGCCTCAAGATAGCAAAAAAGCTTGGAGTAAAAACCGAAGTTGTAGACAGCCAGGATTTTAAAGGTGATAGATTGGAATATGATAAAAAAATAATCACAGTTTTAGAAAAATACAACATTACTCCAGAAAATGGCCTTGTCTGTCTTGCAGGATTTATGAGAATTATCAGTCCAGAGTTTATTAGAAAATACAAGAACCGAATCATGAACATACACCCAGCACTATTACCGTCGTATCCAGGACTACATGCACAAAGACAGGCATTAGAAGGAGGGGCAAAGTATTCTGGCTGTACAGTTCACTTTGCAGATGAGAAAGTAGACCATGGTCCAATAATTTTGCAATCAGTTGTGAAAGTTAAAGACGACGATACAGAAGAAAGCCTCTCAAAGCGAATTTTAGCACAAGAGCACAAAATTTATCCAGAAGCTGTAAGACTTTTTGCACTTGGAAAGCTCAAAGTTGTTGGAAAAAGAACAAAACTAACCTAAGAGTCAGGCCCACCAAAAAAGTAAATCACTACAAGATCTTTTGTGTTTCCAAAAAAATAGTGTTCTGTATTTTTTGGAACAAAAAATGTTTTTCCCTCTTCTATTGCATAGTCTTTTTTATCTATTTTCAGATATCCATTGCCACGAATTACATAATACAGCTCATCTGAATCATGAGGCGCCTGTGTGTCTTTTTCTCCTGGCTGTAGCACCAAGACACCAGCTGCAAGAGTGTCTTTATTGATAAATGTATGAAAGTAATTGCTGCTTTTTTGAAGCTCATCTATGTATTTTCTAGTATCAAATTCAAATTTCATAATCTGCTTTGATGCCTAATCCATTTTAAAATTTCATAAATTCCAAGGATTAAATAGCAAAAATATCGAACAGACACATTGACAGGCACAAAAATTGATGGTCTTGAAGTGGCACAAGCTGTAAAAGAGCGTGTAAAAAAGGCAGTCGAAGAATTAAAAGCTCAAGGAATCAATCCTTGTCTTGCAACTGTACTTGTTGGTGACAACCAAGCATCTGTCACATATGTAAAAAACAAGCAAAAAGCATGCGCAGAAGTTGGAATTGCAACAAAAGACCATCACATGCCAGCTTCAATTTCTCAAAAGGAGCTAAATGATCTAGTTGATTCGCTTAACAATGACAGATCAGTTCATGGGATATTGGTACAGCTACCATTGCCAGATCAGATAAACGAGTTTGAGACAATATCTAGAATTTCACCAATAAAAGATGTTGATGGCCTTACACCATATAATGCAGGACTTTTAGCTATGGGAAAAGCTGCACTAAAGGCATGCACGCCGTCTGGCATAATGGAATTATTTGATTATTACAAAATTGAGCTTGCAGGAAAAAATGTAGTCATGGTAAATCGAAGCAACCTCATTGGAAAACCACTGTATCATTTGCTTTTAGAAAAAAATGCAACAGTTACTACGTGTCATTCAAAGACAAAAAATCTTGCCGAGTTTACAAAGGCAGCCGATATTGTAATTACAGCAGTTGGAGACAGGACAAAGTTTACGCTAAAGCAAGACATGATAAAAAATGGTGCCGTAGTAATTGATGTGGCAATAACAAGGCATGATGGAAAGCTAGCTGGCGATTGCGATTATGAAGATATAATAAAAAAGGCATCATTTGCGACACCTGTTCCTGGCGGAGTTGGGCCAATGACTGTTGCCATGCTACTAAAAAATACTGTAACTGCTGCATCTTTGAGTAAAGGACTTGGAAAATAACAAAGAAAAGGCAAACCTTCGAAAGTTTTTGCTTGAAAATAGAGATGCAATGTCATTTGATCTTATAAAAATAGCAAGCAAGCAAATTCAAAAAAGTCTAAGAAAGCTTGATGTTTTTAGAGAGGCAAAAAGCATTGCAATCTATTATCCAATTGGAAGCGAGGTAAAAACTCAGGAAATAATGCAGGAAATACTTTCTGATGGTAAAACATTAGCACTGCCAAAGGTAAAAGGCGAAGATTTGGAATTTCGAAAAGTAACAGACTTTGGCAATCTAGAAAAAGCTGGCTTTGGCATAATGGAGCCAAAAGACAGGTGCAGTGTTGTTGAAGACATTGATCTAGTCCTCGTTCCAACAGTTGGAATTACACGAAGTGGTGTTCGTTTAGGCTATGGTTTTGGCTATTATGACAGATTTTTAAAAAAAACTAGTTCAAAAACGATTGCGCTGACGTATGCAAAGCAGATTGTAAGACATATTCCTCAGGCCGAAAATGATGTCAAAGTAAACTGGATTGTTACAGAAAACGAATGCATTGATGTATCAAAGGAAGGATAATCCCTTTTTTCCAATGTCTTTTCTGTAATACTTGCTTTGCCAATGTATCTTTTCAGCTGCAAAGTATGCATTTGATATTGCGCTAGCTAGTGTATCGCCAAGTGCTGTAACGCCAAGTACCCGTCCACCATTTGTTAAAATTTTGTTTCCTTCTTTTTTTGTTCCTGCATGAAAAACAACTGTGTCTTTTTGTTTCAAATCAAGACCCGTAATTTCCTCACCTTTTGGATATGCTTCAGGATAACCTTTTGATGCCATTACAACACATACAGCGCTTTGTTTTTTCCATGAAGGTTTTGGTAATGAAGACAGATTTCCATTTGCGCTTGCAGCAAGATAATCATACAAATCAAAATCCATTCTCATGGTTATTGGCTGGCATTCAGGATCACCCATTCTTGCATTAAATTCTAAAACATAGGGTTCGTCATCTTTTATCATAACTCCTGCATACAAAAATCCGCAAAACGTGATTCCTTCTTTTTTCATTCCCAAAATTGTTTTTTCAATGATATTTTTTTGAATTTTTTCTGCAAGTTTGTCATTTATTACTAGTGTTGGCGAATATGCGCCCATTCCTCCAGTGTTTGGACCTTTATCGCCATCATAGATTCTTTTATGATCTTGGCTTGTTGCCATAGGGATTGTAGTATTTCCATCAGATAGTGCAATGTAAGAGGCTTCAATGCCGTCAATTCGCGCTTCAAGTATGATTTTGTTTCCTGCGTCACCAAATGTTTTTTTTACAAGCATTGTCTCTATTGCCGAAGCTACCTCTTCATGGCTGTTGCAGACAATTACTCCTTTTCCTGCTGCAAGACCATCTGCTTTTACAACTAGATTATGTTTTGACGACTTTGCATATTCGATTGCTTTTTTTGGCTCATTAAATACCTCAAATGGCGATGTAGGAATTCCGTATTTTTTCATAAAATTTTTTGCCCAGATTTTGCTTGATTCAAGCTGTGCTGCGGCTTTGGTTGGACCAAAAATCTTTAGGTTTTTCTTGCTAAATTCATCAACGATTCCCATCGCAAGTGGTGCTTCAGGACCAACTACTGTAAAACAGTCATTTTTTGAAGCAAAATTAGCAAGTTCATCTATTTTATCTGCTGCTATAGGAATGTTATTTTCTGTTCCACCATTTCCGGGCGCGTAATAGACCTTGTCTACTTTTGGGCTTTGTGATAGCTTCCATCCAAGTGCGTGCTCTCGTCCACCAGAGCCTACCACTAAAACATTTACCAACACCACATCTTTTAGAGTCTAATATATAATCCAAGTTTGAAGACTGAAGTGATTTTAGAAAATGGAGCTAGCCAAAGAGTTTGATCCAAAAAAAATAGAAGACAGTATAAGATCATATCTTGCTAGCATTCCAGTGCAAAAATTAATTTTTGATTCAGAAAACAAGAATCAAAAAATTACATTCATTGAAGGTCCACCAACCATGAACGGTGAACCACATGCTGGTCACTTAAGAGGACGTGTCTTTAAGGATCTTTGGTACAGATTCAATACACTGCGTGGATTCAAAATTGTTTTCAATGCAGGATGGGACACGCAGGGACTGCCAGTGGAGCTACAGGCAGAAAAAGAGCTTGGCTTGACAAAAGGAAAATCAGAAATTACAGATGATGCAGGAATTGAAAAATTAGTTAGCGAATGTAAAAAAATTGTTCACAAGTATCATGAAAAGTGGGTATCAGTTGACAGACAGCTTGGCATGTCGTTTAATCAAGAAAATGCATACTGGACATACAAAGACGAATTTATTGAACGTGAGTGGCAGTTTCTAAAAAAAGCACATGAAAACAAAATCCTCACAGAAGGATATCGTGTAGTTGCATACTGTCCTAGCTGTCAGACATCGCTTAGTCATTCAGAGGTCAATCAGGGTTATGAAGAGGTAACGGACCCATCACTATACTATAAGGTAAAGCTGCAAGACGAAGACTCGTTTTTGATTGTTTGGACAACAATGCCATTTACCCTAGTTACTGATGCAATGGTTGGTCTTAATCCAAAAGAAGATTATGTGTATGCCAAAGTAGATGGCGAAACATGGATTGTTGGAAAAACACGGCTAGAGGAATTTATGAAAGAAGCCAGAGTTGAGAACTATAGCGTACTAAAATCAGCCAAAGGAAAAGACTTTGATGGCAAAAAATACGTACATCCATTATTAGACCAAATCCCTGGCCTTTTGGAGCTTGCAAAAAAATCAAACTATCATATCGCAGTTTCAGAAGAATTTGTCGATGTAAATACTGGAAGCGGCATAGTCCATTTGTCTCCAGCAAATGGTGAGGAAGACTATGAGATTGCTACAAAACGAAAAGTTGCTATTTTTAATCCAATAAATGATGAAGCCAAGTTCTCAAACGAAGCAGGGGCCTATGCTGGCTTGTTTGTAAGGGATTCTGATGAAAAAATCACACAAGCACTACGTGAAAAAAATGCACTTGTCAAACTGGGAAAAATAAAGCACAAGTATCCATTGTGCTGGCGTTCCCATCACAAAATTGTGTGGCTTGCAAGAAGAGAATACTTTTACATGCTTGACAGGCTAGGTGACAAGGCAATAAAGGCAGCAGAGACAGTAGAATACTTTTTTGATCAGCCAAAAAATAGATTCCTCGAGATAATAAAAGAAAAACATCCATGGTGTATTTCACGTGAAAGATTCTGGGGATGCCCTCTTCCAATTTGGAATTGTAAAAACTGTGGCCATACTGAGCAATTGTTTTCAAGAAAAGAGATTGTCAAGGCAGCGTCTGAGCTTCCTGATGATCAAAACTTTGAGCTGCACAGGCCTTGGATTGATAGGATAGTGATTAATTGCAAAAAATGCAAGTCTAGGATGCAAAGAGAAGAGTTTGTTTTAGACACATGGCACAACAGCGGTTCTGCACCATATTCATCGTTGACTGATGAAGAATACAAAAAAAGTATCCCTGCACCATTTTTGACAGAAGGAATTGATCAGACACGTGGGTGGGCATATACACTTTTAATTGAAAATGTGATCTTAAACAATAAACCAATAGCACCGTTTAGATCATTTCTGTTTCAAGGCCATGTTTTAGACAAAAATGGAAACAAGATGAGCAAAAGCCTTGGCAATGTAATTGATGCAGCACAACTTTTGGAAAAATACCCTGTAGATTTGATTCGATTTTACTTTATGTGGAAATCAAGTCCAATAGAGCCGCTTAATTTCGATACTGATGAACTAATGTCAAGGCCATATCAAGTTCTAAGTACCTTGTATCATCTGCATCTTTACTTTAAGCAAAATAGCAATTATGACAAGTTTGATTCATCAAAATCTACCATCAAATGGGCAAAAGACCAAAAGCTGCTTGCACCGTCTGATGTATGGCTATTATCAAAGCTTCAAAAACTAGTCGCAAACGTAACTCAGTCAAATGAAAAATGTAGGTTTCATGAAGCTGCAAGAGCACTAGATGATTTTATAATAAATTCACTTAGCCAAATTTACATTCCAATAACTAGAGGCGAGCTTTGGGAAGAAGACGAATCAAAAAAGGACAGAAGATTTGCAATTTATGCAGTGCTATCGTCAGTACTTGGAACACTAGATGTTTTGATGCATCCTTTCAGTCCATTTACAAGTGAGTATCTGTATCTTTGCACATTTAAAAAAATGCAGAGCGTGTTGCTAGAGTCTTGGCCCGCGCCTGATCAAAAACTGATAAATGACAAAATCGAAGAATCATTTGATCTCTTAAAGGAAACGATCTCTGCTTCAGCTGCTGCAAGAATGAAAGGAAAGCTAAAGCGTCGATGGCCATTAAGTGAGGCAATTATCTGCGTTAAAAAAAATCAAAAACAACAACTAGAATCACTTTCTGATCTGCTAGTCGCGCAGCTAAATGTAGAAAATTACAAGATAGTAGAGATAGAACATTTTGAAGGATTGGAATTATTAAAAGATTTGAAAAGTGCAAAGCTTCCAGTTACAGCAAAGATTGAGTTTGATCGTAAAAAAATAGGACCCAAGGCAAAAAAAGAGATGACAGGTTTGCTGCAAAAATTTGAAAAAACATCACCTGATGAAATTGCAGAAGCGTTGCTAAAAGAAAATCACTTTACATTTGATGTTAATGGGACAAAGATAAAACTTGAAAGAGACGATTTTGTAGTTGATTTTGATGTAAAAGAAGGCTTTGCGTTTTCAAAACGTGACCAGCTTTTGGTCATAATCTCAACTATTCGAAATCGCGAGATGATGGCCCGTGGCCTTGTAAAAGACCTAGCAAGAAGGCTTCAGACCTTAAGAAAAGAGCGAGGCTACAACCCAACCGATGTTCTAAACGTAGCCTCAATTCTTGATTTAGATGAAGAATCACTTGAGATGGCAAAAGAAAAGGCAAAGGAATTGGCGTTTTTGGTGCGTGTAAAGGAGGTCAATTTTACACAGTCCTGTAGTAGCTACAAAGACGATGATATGGATGGCCAGAAAATCAGAATATCTGTAGAATAAGGTTTGTTATGTCCACATTTCTTCCAAGTG
>JAUYOQ010000191.1 GCA_030697975.1 Nitrosopumilaceae archaeon
TCCAATTTTTACAAGGCTTGCAAAAAAATACATAAAAATTCGCTTTGCTAGATTAAACGTTGATCAGTCACAAAGCATTGCAATGAGGTTTGGCGTGCAGGCAATCCCAACATTTATCATGTTCAAATCTGGTCTGCCTGCAGATAAGATGATGGGCGCTATTGGCGAGCCAGGAATACATATGATCTGCCAAAAATATTCGTAAAGTAGCAAGTTAAAAAATTAATATCTTCACTACTTTTGTTGTAGAGCAGATGTCTGATACAAAACCTAGAGGAGGCAATGAACAAGTTTCGATTATAGTTCCAACGTATAATGAATCACAAAACATACTTTCCATCTTAAAATCAATTGAGGAGAATTTACCAAAAAATAGTCCTGTTGAGACTATTGTAGTAGATGATAATTCGCCAGACGGTACTGGCAATATTGTTGAAGAATACATAAACAGTGTTAAAAAAGCGACAGGATACACTGTTGGAGTTATCCGAAGAAAAGCAAAAGAAGGACTAAGCTCTGCAATTCTAAAAGGAATTGAAGGCTCAAAGGGTCAAACCATCATAGTTATGGATAGTGATCGTTCTCATCCGCCAGATATTATTCCAAAAATGGTAGACACACTAGCTAATTCTGAATGTGACATTGTTGTTGCATCAAGGTATGTAAAAGGAGGATCGGTTTCAGGATGGTCAGTAAAACGAAAACTAATCAGCAAGGTTGCAACAAAAATTGCGCAACAGGGCCTTGGAGTTGGACAAAAGGATCCGTTGTCTGGATTTTTTGCATTCAAACGAAACATACTTGATGGTTTAAAGTTGGATGCAATTGGATACAAAATGCTACTTGAGATTCTTGTAAAAACAAAAGGAGTTCGTGTAAAGGAGATTCCATATACCTTTACAAACAGAATGCAAGGAGAAAGCAAGCTTGGAACTTCTACAGTTTTTGATTACCTTAGATCTGTATGGAAATTATACAGATATGGTGCATTACAAAGAAAACAAGAAAGGCGTACCTCTATACGTTTTCTCTCAAAAGCTGCCAGATTCTATACTGTTGGCGCATTTGGTTTAGCTGTAAACTATTTGATTTCGCTTTTGTTTGCAACCGGAATTGCGAGTTTTTGGTATCTTCATGCAAATATAATTGGGATCATAGCATCAATGACCACAAATTTTGTACTCAACAAAACATGGACATTTGAAGACAGAGACTTTACTCCACGAAGAACTTTAATTCAATATGGAAAGTTTGTTGGTTTTAGTTCGGTTGGGGCACTAGTACAATTAGGATTGGTCTTTTATCTTGTTGAAAACTACAGTTTAATGTATCCACAGGCATTGATATTGGCTGTAATTGCTGCAGCGTTTGGAAACTTTATTTTAAACAAAAAATGGACGTTTAAGGAAAATGTCTGGGAGTAATTGTATATATTCTCGAAATGACAAAATCATCGAAACTTTAATTTCGTAATAAAATCTGGCTTGTTATAATGGGTACAAAACCTATTCCTAAAGGATTTCACACACTCACAGCTAATCTTGTAGTAAAAAATGCCGCTGATGCCATTGAGTTTTACAAAAAGGCATTTGGTGCTCAAGAAATTTACAGAGATTATGCACCACATGGAAAAAACATAATCCATGCAGAGCTAAAAATCGGAGACTCGATCATAATGCTAAATGATGAGTTTCCTTCCTGGAATGTACTTTCACCAAAATCAATAGGAGGTAGTGCAGTCACAATCCACATGTATGTCGATGGTGTCGACAAGATATTCAATCAAGCAGTAGCTGCAGGGGCTAAAGTAACAATGCCACTTATGGATGCATTTTGGGGAGATAGATATGGACATCTAGAAGATCCTTTTGGTCACAAGTGGTCTATTGCAACACACAAAAAGGATCTTTCCCGTGAAGAAATCCGCAAGGCTGCAGAAGAGTTCTTTGCAAATATGGTCAAACAACAAGGCTCGTAATTTTAAAATTCAAGAAGGAAATAGTTTTGCAAAATAGGTTTTCTTTAAACAGTTTTGACACATACAATCTTTTAATTCATCGATTTTGTCGCTGGTTAATTTTGGATGCGAACTACACCAGCATGTGTCTTTGTCCTCATCACATTCAAAGGCATTTCCACATTTTGAGCAAATTTTTTCCAACATAATATAAGAAAACGATTGTCTTTTTATGATTTTAGTATGCGTATGCAGTATCTATTTTGCGTTGAATTGCCACTATATTGTTTAGTGTTGCAATCTCTTCAGAAGAAAGTTTGTGTGCAAATTTCTTCAATAGTTGTTTTGCCTCATGCGATGGCGGAAGGGTATAAAAAATGTCTTCTTCGTGTATTTGTCTTCCAATTGTAACACCTTGTACTGAGCATGCAACTTCTGTGCCAGCCTTTACAAAGTTTACTGTTTTTTTATCTTCTTGAAGCTGATGGATAATACCGATTCTTTTTCCATTTTTGTTCATAAACTGTACCTTTTGTCGAAGTGTTCCAACATCTACTCTAATTCCAAACACTGCAGGATCGTTGTTTCTAAAGATATATCCTTTTAGAAATGTGAACTTGGCAACTGGTGTAAGCTCAGAGAATATTGCGTCCTCTTCATGCAGCTTGTCTTCATCAACCCATGCAGTATAGTTGTCAATTAAGCTGTAGATTACTTTGTCAGTAAATATTTTGATGTGGTGATCGTCGGCTTCCTGTTGTGCCTCTTGTATTACTTTTACATTAAATGCTAAAACAACGCCTAAGTGTCTGTCGTTCTCTTTAATTGCCTTTGCCTCTATGACATCACGTCGGTTTACAGGTCCAATGTCACCTTTTGCTATTGGTACCTGTATGCGTCTTAGCATCTCAGTTACTGCCTCAAGTGAACCAATTGTATCACATTTTAAGATGACACCGTTTGATTGTGTATCTATGAAAACTGATTTCATTTCAGCCTCGATTAGTTTCTTAAATTCTGATGCTTCTTCCTCTGATTTTGCAACATAAACGGTACTTCCTGGGAGTACGCCTTCTAGGTCAGGTGATGCGATTTTGATGCCAGCAGCCGCTTGCACCTCATTTACTGGTTTGAATTTGTCTCGCGGATCACGCATCTCATCAAGTGGTTTTGGAAGAAGTATGGCCTTTGGTTTTGTTGTGATAACAGAGTCTCTTTTTGCAACTACAATGATGTTCTCTTTTGTCATATAACCGTCAATTAGGATCATGTTTGCAGTTGCACCAAGACCTACGTCGTCATTTACTTCAAGAATAATTCCACGACTGGTTTTTTCCTCCTGATCTAGTTTTTTCTTTAGATATTGTTGTGTCAGACCAACTAGAACTGCCAAAAGTTCTGGAATTCCAACACCAGTTCGTGCACTGACTGGAACAATAGCTACTTCCTGTTTGAAGTCCTTTACACGATAAAATGCCTCAGATTGATATCCTAAAACTGAAAGTGTTCCAACTACATTATAGATCTGTTCATCAAGCATTGTTTGAATGGACGGGCTTTGTTCCTTGATAGCCTGCGATATAAACGGAGTATCGGTTTTTTTCCATCCAGAAAGCATATCAGTTTTGTTTAGCGCTATAACAAAGGGAACTTTTCTACTTTCTAGGATCTTTAGGCTTTCGTTTGTTTGTGGCTGGAATCCACGGTTAATGTCCACAACAAGGATTGCAATGTCTGCTGCAGAACCACCTCGAACGCGCAGGTTTGTAAACACCTCGTGTCCAGGTGTATCAATTACTAAAATTCCAGGAATCTTTGTTTCTACCTTGCTCATCTTTTCATAAATCGGGCCACAAATTTTCTTTATGGTCTCATCTGGAAGAAAGCTTGCACCAATGTGTTGTGTAATGCCGCCTGCTTCTCTTTCTTGAACTCCAGTTCCCCTGATTTTATCAAGTAATGATGTCTTACCAGAATCTACATGACCTAATACGGCCACTATTGGCTGTCGTACTCGCACTTTTAATCACTCGAATACTACCTTCACTTCCTTTTCAAAACTTTCCTTAGAATCCGAAGCATGAATTATGTTATCTGTAAATCCTAACCCAAAGTCACCGCGAATTGAGCCTGGTACAGCTTCAAAAGACTTTGTTGATCCAATCATCAGTCTTGTTGTCTCAATTGCATTGTTTCCCTCAATTACAGCTGCAACTACTCTTCCTGATGTGATAAATGAAACAAGTTCATTAAAAAATGGTTTTGATTTGTGAACAGAGTAAAACTCTTCTGCTTGCTTTTTTGTAAAGTTGAACATTTTTAATTTTATAACTTTAAATCCTTTTTTCTCAAAGCGAGAAATTATTTCGCCGATCAGATTACGCTGTACAGCATCAGGCTTTACAATAAAGAGGGTTTGGTCTGCCAACTTACTTCTTTACTTTAATTCCGCCCTTGACATACTTTTTAGTCCACTTTAGTTTTCGTGGATCACGTTTCAAAACAAGCATGTTCTTTTTGCATTTTGATGAACAAGACCAAAGAACTGTTCCATCGTTTTTGACAAGCATGGTGCCAGATCCCTTTGCCACTGGCCTGTTACAAAAGCTGCATGGTTTTATTAAAAGACTCAAAATTAATCACTTATCTGATCTTCTTTGCTTCTCGTTCGGTTTCTCTTAGCATCAAAATATCTGACATTCTTACAGAACCCTTTACATTTCTTGTAAGAATTCTTCCCTTGTCTCTTCCCTCTAAAACTTTCACTCTAACTTGGATTACCTCACCAGCAATGCCTGTTCTTCCGACAATCTGGATTATTTCTGCTGGAATAACTTCGGTTTCGTGGGTACTCATTTGGCTGGCTTGCCACCCTTAATTTTTTTAATTGCCTCGATTACTTGATCAACTATGTGTTGTGCATCTCCTGCATCCAAGATTGCGGCAGCAGCTGATGTGACATCGATGCCAAGTGCCTTTCCAAGATCTTGCTTGCTTGGAACAAAAGCATACTGAGCACCTTGCTCGTCACAGATAATTGGAAGGTGTGCAACAACTTCTGGCGGTTCTACGTCTTCAGCTATTACAATTAATTTGCTTAGCCCACGTTCCACTGCCTTTGTTGCTTCGTTTGTGCCTTTTCTTACCTTGCCACTTTGAGCTGCAACTCGCACTGCCTCATAAATCGGATTTACAAGGTCTTGCGGAGTTTCAAATTTTACATAATATGCTTTAGCCATACATATTCACCCATAGGGATCATTTCCATCCCAACATTGCTTACGATTGGTTTTAAAAGTGTTATCGGAAAAGAATCGAGTTTATCTTCGATAAATACTCAGACATTAGTGTCTCAAGCTTTTCCTGAGAGTCTGCTTCAGCATATATTCTGATTATAGGTTCTGTGCCGCTTGGTCTAACCATTATCCAGTTTTTTTTATCAAAGATGATTTTAATGCCATCAGTTGTGTCAGAGTTTTGATTTTGGTCAGCTAATGCCTTGATTAGTTTGCTTGCATCCTCTTTTGAACATGTTACTTTGTCCTTTGTTGTAAATGATGGAGGTAATAGTTTTGTTTCTTCTGACATTGTTTTTCCTGAAAAAGAAAGCAGATCTAGTACTAAAGCCAGAGTCATTGCGCCGTCTCTTACCTGATTGTGTTTTCCATACATGAATCCGCCATTTTCTTCAAATCCAATCAAAGCACCAGTTTGAACCATCTTTCTTGACACCTCAACGCTTCCCACTTTAGTACGAATAACACTTGAGCTTGTATTTTGTGCCAATGTCTCAATACTTGAGCCAGAGTTAAGACACGTCACAATTGTAGAGTTTGGGTTTTTTGATAAAATGAAATTTGAAAGTAAAAGTGCGGATTTATCACCAGTTAGAATTTCTCCTTTTTCATCACAAAAAAGGCTTCGATCACCGTCTCCATCAAAAGCCACACCTAGATCTGATCCTGTTCTGACTACAGTTTCTGAAAGTTTTTGGAGATTGTTTGGGGTTGGTTCTGATCCACGTCCTGAAAACATACCGTCGATCTTTTCATTAATAGTAATTACTTTACAATCTAATTTACTACATAGTATCGGGGCAGTTACAGCTTGAGCTCCATTTCCAAGATCAAGTACCACCTTGAATTTTTTGGATCTGATCTTTTCTTTATTTACATGCGAAATTATTGCATCAAGATATGCCTTAATTACGTTTTCTCCAGGTTCTGTTTTTCCCCATTGTATGAAATCCTTTTTCCATTTTTTATTAAAGTAAATATCTTCAATTACCAATTCATCATCTCTTGAGATCTCTACGCCATCAGATGCCACAGGCTTGATTCCATTGTATTGTGGAGGATTGTGCGATGCTGTAATCATAATGCCTCCTGCATATCCAAGCTTTTTAGTTGCAATCTCCAGACATGGAGTTGGGATCAATCCAGCGTTTTTACAATCAAAGCCAGCCGAGTTTAGTGTAGAACAAACAATTTTTGTTATTATAGGACTAGATGTTCTTCCGTCGTATCCAACAAGTATTGGTCCTTTCTTAAAGTATGTTGCAATTGCAAGAGTTATGTCATGGATAAATTCTAGAGAGAGATCTTCTGCAAAGACTCCTCTGATTCCATTTGTTCCAAATAATTTTGCCATTTTACTTCAATCAACAATAGATAAATTTGTGTTTAAAGGCATGGGGGGTGCGGGAGTTGCCAAGCCTGGTCAAAGGCGCAGGGCTTAGGACCCTGTCTCTTAGGGGTTCGTGGGTTCAAATCCCACTTCCCGCACTAAAATTTTATCAAATAAAATTAACAGATTCAAGTCACACAAATTTGCCAACGCATGTTGCTTTAAGCATTAATAAGGTATGATCCATTTCACGGTCTGTTGAAGAAAACAATAGTTGGTATAACTGTAGTTGGAAAGGACAAAGAAGGAGTAGTTGCAGCTTTTACTAATTATATATTTCAAAATAGAGGAAATATTGAAAAAGTAAACCAAAATGTAATCAAAAGTCTCTTTGGAATGTATCTTGAAGCGTCATTTTCTACAAAGATTGACATAAAAAAATTCGACAAAGGACTACAAGAGATCGGAAAAAAACTAAACATGGAGGTAAGCGTACACCATGAAACAAACACTGAAAAAAATATTGCAATTTTTGTAACAAAAGAATCACACTGTCTTGAAGATTTACTTGATTCTTATTCAAAAAAAGATGTTAAAGGAAAAATATGTGTAATTGTTGGTACAGAAAAAACACTTGCACCGCTTGCAAAAAAGGCAAAGATTCCCTTTGTTTTGGTGGCATATAGGGATCAGGAAAAAGCAGAGGAAAAACTTCTTGAAATTTGCAAAAAATATTGCATTGATCTTATAGTTCTTGCACGCTATATGAAGATCTTAACACCAAATTTTGTTTGGCGATATCCAAATAGGATAATCAATATTCATCCATCCCTTCTTCCCGCATTTCCTGGTGCTATGGCCTATGCTCAAGCTTATGAAAGAGGAACAAAAATTGTGGGGGTAACTGCTCATTATGTTACCGAAAACTTGGATCAAGGACCAATAATTTTCCAAGATTCTTTCAACGTCAATCCAGATGAAACTCTTGAATCTATGAAGAAAAAGGGTCAGATGTTTGAGGCACAGACATTACTAAAGGCCGTTAAGATGCACCTTGCTGGCAAACTAGATGTTCGCTGGAGAAAGGTTCATGTAAAATCCAAGTGAGTTTAATGGAATTAAAAAATCAGTTTGACCCAGACCTAAGAAAAATTATTAAAAAACAAAAAAAGGCAGTAATAATCCCTATAGGTTCAATCGAGCAGCATGGAGCACACCTACCAGTATCTACTGATTCAGATATTGTGACAGAGATTGCAAAAAAAACTGCAGATAGGTGCGATTTTCTATTGCTTCCTACAATATCATATGGTGTTTCCTTTGAACATGCACCGCTTTTCAATCTAAGCATAAAAGGCTCAACACTGCAGAAAATGATATTTGAAATCTGTGCTTCTCTTTCAAAAAATGGTATCAGAACAATTTTTATCATAAATGGACACTATAGCAATCAAAAATTTCTTCAGCGCCTTCCTTCACTAGTAAAACGACAAACAAGAGGAAAAACAAGAGTGTTTGTTTTCTCATACTGGCATTTTATAAGTCAACGATTTGATCATGCAGGTTTTGTTGAGACATCGCTTATGCGTGCAATTTCAAACAAGGTTAACATGAAGAGGGCAAAAAGAGGCTTGATTACAGATGTGTTGTCAGAACGCAAAGTTGCGCTGCTTAATAAACTTGCATCAAAGTCATTTACAAAAGTTGCAAAAAGCGGTGTGTGGGGAGACCCAACACGTGCAACCAGACGTGATGGCAACAGGATCCTTACAGAAACTGTGAGAAATTTAGCAAAAACGTGTCAAACTTGCCTTACAGAGAAAAATCGAAAGTTACACCACTGAAATTTTAATATAATCCCTCGTTAGCTGATCTAATAAGTGGTTTAATGTCAGTCGACATGGCAGTAAAAGTATTGGATGAGAGCATCAACAAAGTTGTCTTGATCAAACTTAAAGGTAATAAGACAATTAGAGGAAACTTGTTGGGCTTTGATCAACACATGAATCTGCTACTCGACCAGTCAGAAGAGATCCCTTCTGAGGGCGAATCAAAGAGTCTTGGGACCATAGTTGTGCGTGGAGATAATGTAGTTATGATATCACCACCTCCTGGATAAGGCGAATAGACCATATGGTAAAAGGCACAGCATCAATGGGTCTTTTTAATAGGAAAAAGACACACATCAGATGTAGAAGATGTGGTAAAAATTCCTTCCATAGAAGATCTCGTCGTTGTGCAAGTTGTGGTTTCCCTGACCCAAAAATCAGAAAGTATTCCTGGATCAAATGGTATACATAAATGCAAGAAATTGCGATTTTATTAAGCTCCCTTGCCGGTGCGTGTACTGCAGCTGCGGTTAAGAAGTTTCCAAAGGGAAAACACACTATCTCAACTCTTGGTGCCAATGCACATATTAAAAATCAGATTAATTCGCTCAAGCTAGAAAAGGAAATCCTTACAAAAACAATATCAAGACTTTATCAACACGAATCAGAATTATCAAAAACGCAACGAGATAGGTTACTTCTAAAATATCAGCACCAACTAGGAGTAGTTTTAGCAAAGATCGAAAAACTAGAAGAGGCAAGCAAACATCCCGATTTGGGCCCTTTAGGTGAGGGATTAGTTACGTTAATGGACCAAAAACTATCAACTCTTGATAAACGACTGTATGAACTTTCATCAAAAATTAATTTAGCTAACACACAGACACTTGGAGTCAAGCATGAACAACAAGTATCTGAAAGGAGAATAAAAGAAATCGAACCAAATCTTCAAGTTCAAACTAAAACAGAAGTTGTTCAAACAAAATTACCCGATCCAGTTTCAGCAAAGCCTCACAGACCATTTGAAATAACTACACTTACAGAATTACCAGAAAAGATTCCTGAATCATTTTTCAAAACTCAAGTGATAGTTCCACAAGTA
>JAUYOQ010000200.1 GCA_030697975.1 Nitrosopumilaceae archaeon
AACTCTAGACCAAGTTGATACAGCAATAGATCAAATCATTTCTGATAAAATATGGCTTGACAAGCGAATAAGAGTTGTAGCATCATGCAATAAGGAAGAATTTCCACCAGCACTAAATGAGATTTATATCAATAGACAAAATCTCACAAAGACTGCAGAGTTTGAGATAAAGTTTCAAAATGATACGGTAAAACAGAAGATGGACGGCATAATTGTTGCAACTCCTAGTGGCTCAACAGGCCACTCTCATTCACTTGGTGGACCTATTTTGCATGAAAGTCTTGATGTTTTGATAATAACTCCAGTAGCCCCTGTTCGTGGTCTGCCATCAATTGTAGTACCAGATGAGAAAATAGAGATAATTTGCTCTCATGATTGTAATATAGTAATGGATGCACAGGTGATAAAATCAGCTGGTTTTGGAGAACCCATTACAATAAAGAAATACAAAAAGCAGGCAGTCTTTGTTAGATTAAGAAAGCGAGGCCTAAGACAGATGAGCAAGCTTGGATTTTAGAATATTAGATGCAAGTGCATTTTATGCGGGAATTCCTTTTGGTTCTTCAAGCAAATACTATACCACCTCGTTGATTTTTGAGGAAATAAAACATATCAAAAAAAATCACGATGCAATAGGATTATTGCTTGAAACAAAAAGACTTGTAGTAATAGATCCAAAAACTGACTCTACTGATTTTGTGATATATAGTGCAAAAAAAAGTGGCGACTATGATGAACTCTCAAGAGAAGACATCTCATCTATTGCGTTGTGTCATGAGCTAAAAGGGGAGCTGATAACAGATGACTTTGCAGTCTCAAATGTTGCAAAAAGCCTAGGCCTTGGAGTAATTCCTGTTATGACGTCTGGCATCAAAACTACAGGTGTTTGGATACATTATTGCCCTGCTTGCAAAAAGAGTTTTCCAAATTCCACGGTTTGCTCTTTGTGTGGGACTAGGCTTCGAAAAAAGCTAGTCAAGTCGTCTGCCGTACCAGCCCATAAATGAGTCACTAAATCTTAGTCATGTAATGTTTTTTGATTTGAGCTTTTCAAAAATTTGCTTTTGCTTTCAAGCATTTCCTTAATTTTTTTTGCACGCTCCTTTCCAAGTCCCTCAACTTTTGAAAGCTCAACAGATGATGCGCCTAGTACCCTGAGTGGCGTCCCAAATTTTTCAAGCATTCTAGTAGCAAGTTTTTCTCCAACTCCAGGTAAACTGCACAAAACAGATAGTTGTTGTCTCTGCAAGTCACTTGATTTTTTTATTTTTTTAAGAAATGGCCCTTTTGCTGCTTCCTTTCTTGATGACATTGATACAAGTAACTTTGCTGTGTGTGTTGCGTTTGGTGTGGGAAGCACTGGAATTTTAAAATCTAGTGCTATTGAGGATAGAGCACCATAAAACACAAGTGGGTTTTCTGTAAATTCCTCGATTTCATCAACGTTTCCTTCCATCAAAATCACAGGATGCTGAAAATGTTCTCGTAGTCTGTTGCATTGATCAAATAACCGTCCATCAAAGATTGATGATATCAAATCACGAATGCTTTTTCTTTCTACAACTATTTCTGGCGCCACAATATAGTCGCCAACTAGAAGAGTTTTAATTTCTATATTGACGCCGACTGCTTTTAGTAAGTCAGGAATACCGCTTTTTTTTTCTCTTTCATCTACGATGATTCTTAGCTGATCTAGTTTCACAAAACAAATTTGTTTTATTTGTTAATATTCTATTTGGGTAGATTTGTTTTTGGAGGAGTGGCTCCAGTTGTTGCGTTTTTTATCATTTCATTAATTTTTGTTTCCTGTTCTGTAATGG
>JAUYOQ010000222.1 GCA_030697975.1 Nitrosopumilaceae archaeon
TCATGTCTTTGACGATAATCATTTAGCAGTTCATCTTTGATTTTTTCATGTTCTCTAGTCTCAACATAGCAAAATCTTTTGGCATCAGAAGTGCATGGGGCAGCTAGTGTCTCATCTAGTCTTTTTTGTAGATTCTCTGTATCTCCAATGTACATCATCTTCATTGCAGTATGCATTCGAAAAACACCAGGAATTTGCGGTACTTTGGCTACGTTTTCTTTATTGAATTCTAGCCACTCAGACCAGAACAGTTCCAAGCCTGTCAAAGCTTTTCTTTTTTTAGCATCTCTCTGAGGCCTGCACACCTATTTCTTATGGTTACCTCAGTTACACCAGCTGCAACGGATATCTCTTTTTGCGATTTTGCCTCGTCATTGCTGATGCATGCAAGATACAGTGCAGCTGCAGCAATTCCCATTGGGTCCTTTCCTGCAACCATTCCAATTTTTTTTGCCATATTCAAGATGTCAACTGCCCTTCGCTTTACCTTCTCACTTAATCCTGCAGTGCTTGCAATTCTTGATACCCCCTTTACAGGATCTGCAACTGGCATCTTTAGCTCTAGTTCTCTAAAAATCAGCCTATAGCATCTGGCTACGTCTTTTCTTCTAATGTTTATTCCGTTTGCAACATCATCTAGTGTTCTTGGAGTTTCTGTACTTCTACATGCAGCATAAAGACATGCTGCCATTAGTCCATGAATTGATCTTCCGCGAACCAATTTTTTTTCCATTGCCTTTCTGTAAATGTATGCAGCTTTTTCAATGACTGCATCAGTTAGTGCAAGTTTGTCTTTTAGCTTGTCAAGCTCATTTAGTGCCTGTCGTAGGTTTCTATCAGATGATGCATGGGCCTGTGTTCTGCTATCCCATGTTCTTAGTCGCTCAATTGAGCTTTTCATGGTAGCAGAAAGCGGTTTTCCAGTAGAGTCTTTGTTTGCAGGATCAATTATAGTTGATAGTCCCATGTCGTGCATTGTCAGTGATGTTCCAGCACCTACTCTGCTCCTGTCTCCTTCATCCCTTGAAAATGAACGCCACTCAGCTCCTGTGTCTTCAAGCTTTTCTGATATTACAAAACCACAGGTACCACAAAACAGCTCACCGCTGTGCTCATCAGTGATCATTGTGGATTTGCCGCAGCTTGGACAACGCTGACGGGCGACAACCGTGTTGTTCATAAAGTCTATATAATAATGGCCAACTTCCTTATTAGAGTTTTTACTAAATGTCTAGTGGTTATTCGTGGGTAGCTTGAGCTAATTATTATTCTAATTCTATAGAATGAGAACTTGCAGATGATGATCCACAAGTTAGTTAATCCTAATTTCTGCTTAAATTATTTTTTGTTTTGATTTGTAACATTGCAAAACAACAATTTTACAAAACGTTGTAATCAAAAATTTGTTGCACTGTCATTGAGTGATTTTATAAAGTTGGTGTGTGTTACAAGACAACGTTTTTTAAAGCTGTGATAAAATCTCCAAAGATATGACAAAGTCTGACAAGCCAAATGTAGTAGGTGTAAAAATCCTAAAACAAAATGGCATAAACGTCGAAGAGCTAACAAAACAACTTGTAATCAACGCAGCAGTAGAGTTTACAGCATACTATTACTTTACAAATCTGCGGGCACACTGTACTGGAATAGAAGGTGAAGGAATCAAAGGAGTAATCGAGGATGCAAGACTAGAAGACCTTAGTCACTTTGAGTCCTGCATTGAAAGAATATACCAGCTAGGTGGTTCTCTGCCAAATGACGCAACACATTTTATAAAAATCTCTGGATGCGAATTTTTGCAACTTCCAAAAAATCCAACTGACCTTAAGGCAATTCTTGAAAAATGTCTGGCAGCAGAGCAAGGTGCGATTGTCAACTGGGACAAAGTATGCAAGATGACATTTGGAAAGGATCCTATAACATATGATATAGCAAAGGATATTCTTGCAGAAGAGGTAGAACACGAGTCTTGGTTTTTGGAGCTATTGTATGGAAGGCCTTCTGGCCATATGAGACGCAAATATTCTGGTGAGCGACCTCATACACGAAAACATTCCCGCGCACTAGATATCAGCTAAACCTTATTTTCTTTTTAATTCTAATATAACAAACAATAGGCATAACTTGGTTTTATAGACGGATACATGATGTCATTTGAGTCAGTTGTATGTTTTAGACCTATGATACGGCCTAACTCATGTGTCATGATTAATTCAACGGTTTTAACATCATATAGCTGAAAGCTTCCATCACAGTTGTAATCGCCTAATGCAACCTCGACTACTCCTTTTCCATAGTTTGCATGTCCAAGGACTCCTTCTCCAAGGT
>JAUYOQ010000077.1 GCA_030697975.1 Nitrosopumilaceae archaeon
TCAATGTTTTTTAGGTAATCTTCGCCATGATTGTCGATTGTAGTGTTATCGTTTGGATCTCTTCCTGAAATCACATTGAGAAGAAATGCTGTATCTTTTACAGTTCTTGCCATTGGACCAATCTGCTCTATACTGTTTGCATATGAAATCAGGCCATATCTGCTTACAAGACCATATGTTGGCTTGAGGCCAACTATTGAGCAAAAACTGGCAGGATTTCTTACAGAACCGCCTGTATCAGAACCAAGAGACGCAACAGATTCAAGCGCACTAACTGCAACTGCACTTCCACCTGATGAGCCACCTGGAACGTATTCTTGGTTCCATGGGTTTTTGCTTGGCCCATACGCACTAAACTCTGTAGTTGTCCCCATAGCAAATTCATCAAGATTTGTTTTTCCAATAAACAGCGCATCTTGTTTTCGCAGTCTGGAAATTACGGTTGCATCAAATGGTGAAACATACTTTTCAAGCATTTTTGATGCACAGGTTGTTTTGGTATCTTTTACACAGATGTTATCCTTGATTGCAATTGGCATTCCCATGCAGGAACCAAGCTTTTCTTTTGCTTTGCGTTTTTTATCTAGATCTTTTGCCTGATCAAGAGCTTTATCATTTAATGATAAGTATGCGTGTAGTTCTCCGTCTACTTTTTTGATTTGATTAAATGTTTCAGAAACAAATTCTTCAACGGTAAAATCGCCATTTTTTATTGCTTCAATATAGTCAAGCGCAGAAATTCCAAGATTCAATTCAAACCATCTTTGGGGGTCTGATGAACTTTTCTTTGTAATGTTTTAGCTTGTCAATGAGTTTGTCGCTATATGGTTCGTATCTATCTTCGCGCAAGTTTTCGAGCGGCTGCTCATTTACTATGATCTCTTCTGATTCTGTGCCAGCTTTGTCAAGTATATCAAAATATTCTATCATTTTTTGTACTCTATCAATATGTACAGTATGATCATCAAGATCTATTCTCATTAACTTTGCAACATGCTCTATCTCCTCTTTTGAAACCAATTTTTCTCACCTTAGGGTGTTAATCTGTCAACATCACGGGGATAAAATGTTGTATCTCTAATGTTTTCTGTACCTGTTAGTGCCATCATGAGTCTTTCAAGTCCTATTCCACATCCTGCATGCGGTGGAACGCCATACTCAAAAACGCCTAGATGGTACTCAAATGCATCAGTTTTCATTCCCTTGTTTTTCATTCTCTCTTCAAGCTCTTGTCTTTTTTCGATTCTTGTGCTTCCAGATGACAATTCCAAATCATCAAACATTAGATCAAATGATTCTGAAATTTTTGGGTTAGCTGTACTTGCCTTTACATAGAATGGTTTTGGCGCAAGAGGCCAGTCTTTTATAAAATAGAATCCCTTTAATCCGATTTTTTTTAGGTTTACTGGATAAAGATCATCTCCCCATTCAGTTTTATCCCCTGCACTTTGCATTTTTTTGACCAATTCTGAGTACGTATACTGGGGAATTTTGTCTGGCATTTCTGGAACCACGAATTCTGTATTTTGAGCTGATTTTGAAAATTCTTGAACCGCTTTGATTGATTTTTTAATTATCTGCTCTATTCTTAACATAATGTCATTGTAATT
>JAUYOQ010000233.1 GCA_030697975.1 Nitrosopumilaceae archaeon
GTTTGGGTATGGATATGGCGCCACCAATAAGCTTTGCAGGTATGGATGTTACTGTTAGTACAATCCTAAATCCATCTGATATTACAGTTGGTGATGTCATCAATGCAAATATGGCAATACGATTTTTTGACACTAAAACTGATCAAAACCTCAAAAGTGTAACATATAGAGTAGAGATCTGGCGTAGCGGAGAACTATTGGCTAGGAATCTGTTCTATGATGCAGATGGCGAGCTAAACGTAAAACTTAGGCCAAAAACTGGTTGTACTGAAGTTGAGCTTTGGAAATGTTCTACCTACTATGGCTCTTCAGATCCAATCAGTGGTGGTTTAACGGCACAAGGCAGCGAAGTGCCAGTAATTACAGGACCTATTTTTGACAAAGGTGGCTTGTACAACATTAAAGTGGATATAGAAGGTGCTCAGAGTCCTAAAACTCTAGTGGCAGAGGTTCTAAGCTATGATACATTTGTAAGCATAGCACAGGAACAAGATTTTCTCATTAAAACTGCACAAGCACAACAAATCCCAGTAACTGTGAAAACTTACTATGACGATGTTGAAAATTTCAAATTTGATTCAAAAGACAGCTCAATTTCTTTTGATATGCCCTTTGATTGGAATCCAAACTATGTAAAACAAGTCCAAGTAGTCCATGAAGAAATCCATGTTCCAAAAAGTTTTACTTCATATGCTGAAGGAAAGCAGTTTAACGGATTAGTAGATGGTATAGAAGTTGACAAAAGAGTTTTGCTAATTGATCCATACTCATATGAAGATACTAACGTAATTCATTTTCTTGTTTCAGGAGCAGAATTGCAAAGGATCAATAGCGAATTAGGCATGTCACATAATACCGACAAAACAATTTCATTCAAATTATTACCACAGAGCACAATATCAAAAAATTCATTTGAAATAAAATTTGATTCTGGTGCATCTGCAACCATATCATGGGACAGTAGCTTTGGTGCAGGAGACAAAATTCCATTTGAGATTTCATTTTTTGATGT
>JAUYOQ010000254.1 GCA_030697975.1 Nitrosopumilaceae archaeon
GCTTCAAGCCCAATATTGCCCTTAGATGTTGTTCAAATTGTGATGTTTTGCTTGACTGTAAAGTGTGGTGACCAGAGTTGTGAACACGGGGGGCAATCTCATTTATCAGAATGTTATCATCCTTTGTTACAAACATTTCTATTCCAAAAACCCCCGCGCCTTTTAGAACTTGCATGGTTGTTTTTGCTATGTCTTCTGCAGCGTTTGAAATCTCTTTTGATACTCTAGCAGGGGCTATAGTCATTCTAAGAATATTATCTTCGTGAATATTTTCTACAAGAGAGTACACAACAATATCGCCTTTGGTATTTCTTGCAGAAATTACAGAAACTTCCATTGAAAAGTCAATAAATTTCTCAAGAAACAAAGATTTTCCATTAAAATATTTGTAAGCAGTTTCTATCTCATTTTTAGAATTGATTTTAAAGTTTCCTCTGCCATCGTATGAATCAAATCTAGCTTTTAACAAGGCAGGAAATCCAAACTGGTTTATCTTATCTGATAAATCCTCCAAAGAATCTATCTCGACAAAATCTGTAACAGGCAGTTTGTTTTTCTGCAAGAATTTTTTTTGTGACAGTTTGTCTTGGATTATTTTCAGTGTCTCAGGTGATGGGCTAATCTGAGTATTTGTTTCAATTTTCTTTAAAACTTCACTATTTCCCAATTCTATCTCATAAGTTATGATATCTGTTTTTTTTGATAATTCTACAATGGCACTTTCGTCTTTAAAGTCAGCTACAATTTGTTTTGCTCCAACTTTTGCAGCAGGACAGTTTTTTGTAGGATCAAGCACGATTACATCAGAAATGTAGTCTGGCATTTTTTTTGCTGCTTCTGTGAGCATCATTCCAAGCTGACCGCCGCCTATTATGCCAAGCATCTGTGCCATCGTCAATCAAACATTTCCGCATTAAAAATAGTTAATGCTGATACAATTATTGCAAGCTTGAGCTAAAATCACATCTAACATGAGATATCTTTGGTTAATAGTTAAAAATACCGAAGGTTTTTGAAATAATGTGTCCTATTCAAAAAAACCACTTGTTGGCATTATAATGGGTTCAAGCTCTG
>JAUYOQ010000256.1 GCA_030697975.1 Nitrosopumilaceae archaeon
AAAATTGAATACCGAAGGCGACGCTAATTCTGCTGTATCGACAGGGTCTGAAGATATTTATCATCCAACAGATGCGCAAAAAAAATTATTTGATGATAACTTCCTTGTACCCATAGGAACTTTTATGAAACCAAACGACCCAACCGTGTACACATTGTTAGGTCAATACGTATCAACAGACTTCCCAGATCCTCGAGTTGTTGGAACGACTGGTCCTGACGGTTCTATTTCTATTGTTGACCCAACTACTGGAGATGTTGCTGCGGCTGCAGCTTAATAAATTGTATTAAAAGTATCAGTCATTTTTAAAAAATGCCTAACAAAAGGATAAAATTATGAAAAAGTTATACCACATAGCGCTGTTAAGTTCTCTTGCATTATTATCTACATTACATATTTCTGCAGAATCACAAAATCAAGAAGAATTGATATGCGTGCCAGAACCTTCAACTAAAAGAGTTGGCGCGAACCCATACACCTACTCTCCACAATTATTTACTGCTGACAATGATATCACTGGTAGATATTGGGCTGGCAATAAAAAATATCCGGCTAAAGCTTTTATAGGAGAAGAAGAATACACACATATTATCGTCATCAAGAAAAGCCAAATCAATCAAAAATCTAAGAAAAGATTAAGAAAACATAAAGACTATCTTGGATTCTACATCAATGCGGCAACGAACATAGCTTACAATCTGTACGGTGATAAAAAATATCCCGATAAAATTAATGACGCTCCAGATGCAGATGTTCTAACAATGATCGCAATTAAAGAAGATTCCGGTATTGGTGAATAGGATGCAACTTATGAAACGATTACAATACATCATACTTTTAATCTGTATTACGAATTGGATCAACATACACACAGAATCAGTTGATATTCTCAGTGATAAAAAAGAAGATAGGAACACGCAAAAATCGACTCAAAGCCTTGAACCTGAGACCGTCATACATTTTTTCACACAAGATGACAATGATACCGATGAACCATCAGGACGTTATTGGCCAGCAGATAGCTTCATAGCTTTGCATCATCAATGGATAAATAATGCTTCTGCTTATATTGGAGATATGAGTTATAGCGAAGTTACCGAAGAAAAAAATATATTACCGCATCAAGAATTACATTATCTTGGATATTTTATTAATCCAACATTACATGAAATGATCTATTTATATGGAACAAAAGATAAAGATGTTCCTAACGATGCACAGGAAGAAACTGTCATTGATCACGATATTGATGATGATAATGATAGCGAAGATGATGAATAAATTACATACACATCTGTAATAAACTTTGC
>JAUYOQ010000265.1 GCA_030697975.1 Nitrosopumilaceae archaeon
GACATCGATCATAATAGTAACTGCAAAAGGCAGATTGAGCACATTAGCAAAAATCTAATCAGCTAAGCTTCTTAAATCCTAAAAATCATCGTTTTATCAATTGGATTTAGAGCGATTTCAAGACGACGTATATGAAATAACAGAACGACTTGCATCACAGCTAAAAAAAGACGAGCTGCCAAAACTAAACTTTGTAAGACAGAGACTAATCGAGATGTACAAACAGAACTTGGTTAAAATCAACCACTCTGTTCTTGAATTAATCTGCGCAACAAATCTAATTGCACACGGATATTCAGTTGATGTTGAAAAACAAGTCTCTGATATTTTGATTTGTGACGTTTATGCAACAAAAGGCGACGGTACAACAATAATGGAAATAGAAACAGGTTTTACGCCGCCTGAGCATGCACTAGATACTGTTGATTACTATATTGCAAGAATAATGAGCAAGATTGCACGATACAGTAAATACTGTTCCAAGTTTTCACTTGCAATTCCGGTAATCGGAATTTTGCCAATTCCAAAAATCTTTCTTGAACCACCCAATGCAAGAAAGAAAAGCGATATCAAAAAAGTAAAGAAATTCTGTGATAGATTCTATAAAAATCCGCCAATTGAGGTAGGTGAAATACTAAACGCAAGGCTGGACTCAATTTATCTTATTAACATAGACAAGGGGTTTGCAAAAGAGATGGCCCCACATGCCTATCTGGAACTAACTGACAAACTAATCAAAAAAAGCGAGATTGATACAGGCAAATCAAAATGACAAGCTTTTCAAATAGCCAAAGCTAGACTATAACTATGATTTGTGCAAACTGTGAAAAACACAGACATTACGAATGTATTGATTGTCTAAACGACCACAAGACGCATCTTTGTGAATGTGATTGCCACATTTTGCCAAAATCACACAAATAAATTTAGAATTTATAACCTGCAGACCATCGGCTTTTCATTTTCTCATCCAGCTCATCTGCAAGTGAATCAAGCTCTCTTGTGTCGCCAAACTTGTGATATGTCAGCTTTTCTAGTGTGTTTATGACACTTTTTGCGGAACGATACTGGGGAATGGATGGCTCACTAAGCTCACCATAAAGTCCTATCCCCTGCATTCCGTTTAGTTTGGCATATCCTAGAATCAAGCCATTAAATCCTGTGATTATTGATTTTTGCGGTGTTGTGTTTAGATCCATTTTTTCTATCTGCCTTGTAAGCGACATTGATGTTGTAGTTACGTATGTTTTTGGTGACTTGCCAAACTCTCGCGTGGTGTGAAATCCGCCAACCGTATAGATAAACTTGGCAGAATATTTTTTTGCAATATCAATAACGTCCTGACATATGGAATGTAATTCTGTAGTTGCCTGTGGTTGGCCTGCGCCGCCACCAAAAACGATCATGTCTTTTGTGTGTCTATACTCCCACTTGTCATCTGGCAGCTTTATGTGGCCACCCATATCAAGAACAAAAGTTGGATACGAAGATCTTGCGATTCTAAATTTTTTTGTTCTAAGATTTTCGTTTATGTGTTCAATTACAATGGCACCAACGTTTCCCATATCTTGCATTGCTGCAATGATGATTGGTTTTTCAAGATCAGGCTCGTTATCCTGGAAAAACTCCATGCCATATTACAAATTATCTTATCTTTAAACTGTGACTCTGCAAAAAGCAAAAAATTGTTAATTAAATTTTAAAACAACCTAGTACAATGATCTGATATAAATTTCAATCGATCGTACTAGCAAAAATCAAGATTCATAAACTGATTCTACGCTATATGTGGAAATTAGGGAATACAGTAAATGAAAAACTTTGGTACACTTGAATACGTGCTTGATAGGTACTCGCAAACATGGAGCTGGAAAGTAACAGGCCAGCGCGCAGTTACCATGGTCTCAAAGGTCATCCCACAATCTTGGTACGGTGATGGTCCGCACGAGGCAATCGTTCCTGATAGCCAGAGAAACGTCAAGCAAATCAAATGGATCCTTGAGCGGTATCCACTTGAGATCCTATCAAAGTCTGTCTGGAAAAGAAAACTCGTGGATCATCAAAAGCCAAAAGAACGAATTCCAAAGATTGAAAAACTCGTACGTGCAAACCCTGGGAAACAGTTTCAAGGAAAACTACTTAATTTCCAAAAAGAAGGCCTTGATTTTCTAATAAAGTCATACGGAAATGCATTGCTTGCAGACGAAATGGGCCTTGGAAAATGCATTTTTGGCACATCATTAATTGAAACAACATCTGGTCAAATCCAGATCCAAGAATTATGGTCAAAATCCTCACTAATTGAGGAAAGTGGTGATGAAGCATGGGGAAATCTAGAATCGCCTATTGTAGTGCAAACATTTGATGGCAAAGAAATCGTAGGTAAAAAAGTAGACAGAATATTCAGACAGAAAATTAACGAGCAGATTGTCAAAGTCACACTATGGGATGGCTCAACGATAGAATGCACTAGGAAACACAGGTTTCTTACACCAGATGGATGGAAAAGAGCAGCTCAGCTGACAAATGATGATAAAATTGCAGTGCCAGCAAAGACATTGCACATTGGCACAAATGATCTTGATCCAGATGTGGCTGAACTCATGGGATGGCAACTTGCAGAAGGCTACGAATATTTTGACAACAAAAAATATGTTAACGGGAGATTCTACAATTCTGATAAGAATGTTTTATCACGTGTAAGAAAACTGGCAAAGAAACATGACATTATGTTGCCTGCTGCAAGAAAAGAAAAAACAACATGTGTTATCTCGACAACAAAGTTTGAACCTCTATTTTCTAAATGGGGTTATGAATGGGGCAAAAAGTCAGCCGAGAAAAAAATTCCAAAATCTGTAATAGAATCGTCACCTGAAGCACAAAAAGCCTTTCTACAAGCAATGTTTGATGCCGAAGGTCATGTGGGAAAAACACATTGTGAATTTGCAACAGCAAGTAAGAACATCGCATATGGAATGCGTGACATTCTTCGTCATTTTGGAATTTGGCTTAGAATACGAGTTGCAATGAAAGCTGCAACAAACGGGACACAAACTAAAAGATCTTATTACATTTGCACGTTTGGCGGAAATTCAATTGAAAGGTTTGTCACTCAATTTAGGTTACACACCAAACGAAAACAGTCAGCATTAGAAGAACTTGCAAAAAAATCTCATAATACAAATGTTGAAGGAATCCCCTCGCAAAAAATAGTACAGAAAATTGCTGATTCTGGAACATCGTTGCGCTCACTGAATCTGTTTACGCCATACAAACACACACAAGGAATGAGCAAAGAACTTGCATACTTTGTCATTCATAAACTAGAATCAACAGCGCAATATGTTCTTGCAAATGAGCTACAAAAACTAGCAATAGAATCAATTCATTGGTGTCCAATCAAAATAATTGAAACAAGAAATTATTCGGGATATGTATATGATCTGTCTGTTCCTCAAACGCATAACTATGTAGTCAATGGCATGATTTCTCATAATACTGTGGAGACATTGGCATATCTGGCTACAGAAAAACAAGCCTTTCCAGCACTTGTTGTAGCTCCACTTGTCACTTTGAACAACTGGCAAAGAGAGATTGGTAAATTTTTGAAAAGAAAAAGCCGAAACGGGCGACTAGTTGATGGCGAAGCCCCTACGTCATTTATTATTCGTCATGGAAAGAATCAGGATCTTGGCAACTTTGATTTTTACATTATCAACTATGAGCTCTTGCACAAGAGATTGCCAGACCTCTTAAAGTTAAACATCAAAGCCCTTGTCTGCGATGAGGTTCAAAACCTTCGCTCAAACACCACACAAAAGTATGCTGCTGTAAAAAAACTGGCCGCACTAGAATCTATAAAATACAGAATTGGGCTGTCAGGCACTCCAATCTATAACCGCGGCTCTGAGATATGGCCAATTGTAGATATTCTAAGGCCTGGCCTTCTTGGAAACTTCAAAGAGTTTTGTGAATATTTCTGTTATGTAAATGACAAAGGAAAGGCAATTGTTCTTGAAAACAAACGACAGTCACTACACAAAGAGCTGCGAAAGCATGTAATGCTGAGACGAAAAAAATCAGACGTGCTAAAAGAGCTTAAAGAAAAGGTGCGATACAAGGAAGTAATTGATGCTGACATTGAATACTACCACAAGGAACTAAGCAGAATTTGGCAAAAACTCGAAGAAGAACAAAGAGACGCAAAATCAATGTTTGACAAATCTGCATCATACCAGCGAGCTATACAGGGCGAACGCCAAGCTGCAGGAGTTGCAAAACTTCCATACGTCATCAACTTTGTTGAAAACATAATGGAAATTGAGGAAAGCGTCGTTGTCTTTTGTCATCACAGATCAATTCATCAGCTATTACATGAAAAACTTGGTAAATATTCTCCATCTTCTATAATTGGTGGTCAAACCGACAAGGCAAGACAAGACAACATTGATGCATTCCAAGCTGGAAAAACAAAGCTAATGATTGCAGGTCTTAGGGCAGGAAACGTTGGCATCAACTTGCACCGCGCACGATATGTTATTTTTGCAGAACTTGACTGGAGTCCTGCAATCCATCGACAGGCAGAAGACAGGCTGCATAGAATTGGTCAGAAAAATACAGTCTTTGCATACTATTTGATTGGAAATGGAACACTTGATGATCATGTGGCAAACGTGCTTGTGGATAAGAGCTATGAGATTGATGCCATAATGGATGCAAAAATAGAAGAAGACGACAACAAGGAAAAAGCCAAACTAATTTTGGCACAAATCCATGACAAACTATCTGCCAAAGCAGTTCATTGAAAATACTGATTTTGCAGCCTCAAATAGTATAAAAAACAAGAAAAAACAAGCCTACTAATGGACTTTCTATTAGAAGAAGAAATGATTGATCTTCTAACATTTTGCCTGCAAAGCCCTGATTCCTCTGATATAAAAGAAAAGAAAAAAAGAGTAACTGAAATTGGAAAAGATCTTTTTGCAGACGGCGGCGTTGATGCAATGGAAAACATGTTTTTTGCACTAGAAAATAGAATAAAAGAAGAAATAGGAAAAGATCCAAAACCATTCCGCGCTTTATGGAATGGAAATTCTGATGAATGGAAATACTAGCAAAATAATTTTTTAAAAAATTAACTGGTTGGTTATACGAAGTTAAAAAAAAGAAAATATACCCTATGCGCTACCAATTCTGAATATTTTGGTATGACAAGTGGGGCAGGTACCTTTGACGGCTGGTTTGCCGTTTTTTAGGGTAACTGAACTTGGACCTTGAATCTCTCTTTTTGTCCTACATTTGACACAATATCCTGTGGTCATGTGTAGGTACTCTCATTTTGCTGTATTAGCGGAACGCTGTGAAAATTATTTTACCATCAGGTACATAACCGATCTAGGCTTCATATACTAACGAGTATATGAGATAAAAATTCGCTATTAAATACAGTATATTTAAAACGAATCTTAAATTAGAATCAGACAAACATTAGTTAATGAAAAAATTATTTCTTTATTGTGCAATTGCTGTTTCTTTGGTTGCATATTTTTCACTTACATTATTTGTTTTGCCACCAAGTTTTTTAGAAAAACCAGAGCTTGTTCCACAACCAATCCTGGATGTAAATCTTGAAAAATCAGAAATTAATTTAGGTGAATCTTTTGAAATTAAAATCACATCAAATAACATTGGTGATCCGGCAGACATTCAAATTGTATCAATTGGATTTCCAAGTCTTGGCAAAATTGATGACACTGTCAAAATTACAGAATTTGATTTTACGCAATCACCACACTATGTTTTGATTGGAGATGAAGTAGGATCTGAATATACTGCAGGACTCAAAACAGTTACTGCAAAACATCCATCAATTGAGGTCTTTAGCAGGCCAGTAAATACAGGCGATCAATATCATATTGGCCTTGAGATCACGCCTGACTCTGTAGGCGAATTTACCATATACGTAAAAACAGTCATTTTGCCTCACTATACTGACTTGGCGCACTATCCGCAAAGCGGCCATATTGACTATCAAGGCGAGTACGTTGAGGTTTATTCAGTCGAGGTCTCAAATCCTTAATTAGAATCCAAAGTCGATGTTTTAGGAAAAGGTTGGTAATATTGGAAAAGACAATTAACTTTCTTACAAGACAATACTCTGGATTATTTTTTGCATCAACAATTCTTGTAAGTCTTGGTGTCTTGACTGTAACAATAGGTGGCAGCTGGGATGTCACAAACCATCTTTTGAATAGACCTGAAACATTTTTTTCTCCACCACATGCAATTCTTTACGCCGGTGTTGCAATTGCACTTGCAAGTACTGTAATCAAATTTTCTAGCTGGAAAAATTTATCCGATGAAACAAAATCACAACATGCAAAACAAGTCAAGCTTGCAATTTTAGGTATTGCAGTACTTGTTGGCGCAGGACCATTTGATTTTTTTTGGCACTCTAACTTTGGTCTTGATGGATTACTTAGCCCCCCACATCTTTTATTGATCTTTGGCATGATGCTTTTCAGTACTGCATCGATGACATCAATTGTACGATATTCAAATAAAAAATTAATTTTAAATTCATACACTTTATTTCATTTTTTGATAATTATTGGTTTGCTAGCTGTATTGTTATCAACATCTGGATTGTTTTACTCTCTTTCGTTACCATTTTCTGATACTGCACATTTCAAATTCAATCCAGATCCAACCTTTGC
>JAUYOQ010000266.1 GCA_030697975.1 Nitrosopumilaceae archaeon
AACTAGGAATCAAGCTTACAAACACACAGCCATTTAGCTACAAAGACTCTGATGGAAAAACTGTAGTTATTGGTGAGGTAAAAAATACAAAAAACTTTCCAATCACTGGAGTAAAAGTTTGGGCAGGATTTTACGATAACAGCGGCAAACTTTTAGAGTCAGCAATAGGAGCACCTGTTCTTAGTGTAATTCCGCCACAAGGCACATCGCCATTTATTATAACATCAAAAAATGCAAATCCTGCAATTTCAAACATCTCGATTAACCTTCTTGGGTTCAACTCGTCTCCAATAAAACAGGCCTCGCTGAAAATAGAGCCAGATCCGCTACGAATAGGAAATCAGGTTTCCCTTTCTGGCAAGATTACAAACACTGGTTCAGTGGACAGCGCAAATACAAAAATTCATTTTATTTCATATGATGCATTCTTTCCACCAAGAATTGTTGGCCTTGAAACCATTCAAGTAGATCAAGCGATAAAACCTGGCTCTTCATCTGATTTTGAATTTACTACAGAACACAACACAAGAGCCTCCTCCTTTAAGCTGGTTGCAGAATCAAACAACTATCTTTCAGCTTTGACAAATGTGGACAAACTTACACTTGAAATGCTTACAAGACTAGTTACAATAAACGATGTCTCACTGTCTGATGCTGATGGAAACAAAATACTTGCATCAGAACTTTATGTTGGAAAAGAGGCTGCAATACAAAGCAGTGCATGGATCCAGTATGCAACAGATCAAGCACTTACAAGCCAGCCATATGTTTACTATGTTCAGATAAAACAAGCAGGTGAGCGCCCGCTTGTCGAGTTTATTGGAATGGCAGAAGGTACATTTGTTGGTCCAACAAAACAGTGTCCTACAGTAAGCTGGACACCACAAAATGATGGATTATTCTACATTGAAACATACATCTGGGATGACACAAACCGAGCCATTGCCTCGCCAGGCCCAATAGCGCTGATACATGTAAAACCACAGTAAATTTATTTTCAAGCAAACAACAAAACTCATGCCTCAATTCAATACAGTCGCATTAGGTGGAACATTTGATATAATTCACAAAGGCCACATCGAGCTTTTAAGAAAGGCATTTTCAATCTCATCTAAAGTGATAATTGGACTGACAAGCGATGAGCTTGCAATAAGAAAGAGAAAAAATCCAGTTAACAACTATTCCAGAAGACATATGCTGCTGACATCAGCTATATCAAAGCACTTTCCAAACACTTCATATGAAATTAGCAAGCTTGTAAATGACTTTGGCCCTGCTGCAATTGAAGGAAACGTTGGAGCGCTTGTTACAAGCGAGGAGACAAGACACCAAGGAGATATACTAAATGATTTGCGAAAACAAAAGAAGATTCCTCCAGTAGAGGTAATAGTTGTTCCAATGGTTATGGCTCAAGATGGAAAGCGAATCTCCTCAACTAGAATCAAAAGCTTTGAGATTGATGCAGACGGCAACTTGTCTCAAATTGACAACTAACTTGTCTATCTTTGAGCTAGTGGGATAAAACAAAAAATTTCAATCATAGAAAAATGAACCTAGCAAACGAAATGCTAAGCAAACTTGGTAGCGATATTACCAATCTAAAGGAAGGGCTAGACCCAGAAAACTTGGCATTTTGGTACAACAAAATTATTGCAGAAACAATTGATATGGCACCCCCCTGGCTGCAAGACAAGATAAAAGTAAAGCAGGATCCTATCCTGCCAATGAAGTTTAATGTCGACATTTCAAAGCGTGCTGTACGATATCTGATGATTGCAATTGACAACAACTTGGATGCAATGCCATACTCTACAAGGCTGTATTTTCTCAAGGTTCAGGAAATAATGTCAACTGAGATGGACAAGTCACTTATCTGACCTGCCTTTTTACTTACGTTCAGTACCATCATAAAATAGATTTAATGTTGAAAATCAAATCCGAAAATCACAATCTTGCTTATTTACTATGCAAAGAAACG
>JAUYOQ010000280.1 GCA_030697975.1 Nitrosopumilaceae archaeon
CACTACATCAAGGACTATATTTTGTAGATTATACGCCAACGCAAAAAGGTACACACGTTTTTCATATAGTTTCATTTACGCAAGGAACTATTTCTCATGGCTCTGCTGCAACCTTGGTTTTAAGCCAAGACATAAGCGGTGTGTCAGAGCAAATCATAAAACTAAACTCGATCTTGGATGAAACTGCAAGTGAACTTGACAAATTAAAATCTGAAATTGAGGGATTTGGTTCTACTTTGAAACGTGCAAGCGATAATGTAGATACAAGTGTATCATCAATTTCTCAATCTGTTACAAATATAGAAGAAGCATCAGTACAGCTCAACTCTTTATTATTTCCAATAGTTGCATCAATTGCAATAATAGTTGCACTACAAATTGTAATTATTGCAAGAAGAAGATAGTTTATTATTATAACAAAAACATTTCAAATCATGCCTAGTGAGGCGCTTTTAATTTTTGCAATTTTGTTTATTTCATTTGTGTTCGGTGATTCTTATGGATTTTTAGGCGGTGATCTGCCACAACAAAGCCATTTTTCCTTCAACAACATAAATCTTGATCAAAAATCAGGGATCCTACAGATTACTTCAAGTCACGATCAGCAACCAATCAAAAAAAGATATTTAATATTTGGATCAGGTTTTGGCATAGAGTCTGATCATGGTAACAGTCTTCTTTATACAGTAAATTCACAGAATGGCTTTTTTTCAGTAGGTGCTTTACAAGATAATGAGGTATCTTCTCTCCAAGAAAAAGGATATTATGTTTTAGAAGATTTTCTATTAGATTTTCATTCACAACAAAATAAACAAGAAAATGAAGAAATTTCTAGAATAGGTCAAATTGTAGGTTCTGATTATGTTCACAAAAACTACAATTACACTGGCAAAGGAGTAAGAATTGCAGTCGTTGATACCGGAGTTGATTTCTCAAACCCTGATATTCAGCATTCATTAGCAAGAGATGAAAACAATCATCCAATAATGCTTGATGCAGATGGTCAAGGAATTATTTTGACTAATGCCACATTCATTGCTAATATCGATAAATATGGAATTTTACGAAATTATACAAAACCACTTCCTGAAAATGTGACCTCGTCTGTTTACATCATTCCAAGAAAAGGAGTATTCTTAGATATTTCACAAAATGGTAAAGATACATCTATTCCTGTTTACAATTCATTTTTTCCAATTGTTGGAAATTCTCCAGTTTTTAACGGAGTATTATCTGATGATTGGAATATTGGAAGAAACAATCGTGAATATATTGCTTCAAAAAGCGGTTTATATCATCTAGGTGTCATGTATCAAGGATTTCTTCAAGATTCCATTGTACGAGTACAAGTTGTTCCAGTTCTAGTTGTAGACTCAAAATCACCAGGTGTGTATGATACCATAATACCTGATATGTCCAGCTCATGGGAAGATTTTACAAGATTTGATTTAAAATCAGATCAAAAACCAAAATATGATTTTGATTTTACAGACGAAACACCGATTAAACTAGGAGATGGCAAAGAGTTTCTAGTATATGATTTTGACAAGGATGGAAAATTCGATTATAGTGCAGGTACAGTAGGTGCAAGAGTAGTTGACGTTTATGGTGTCATTGAAAAGAAAAAATCTGCCATAGATAAAACAATCAATGCTATTAACGGTACCTTACTGCCAGCCTTAGATCCACACGGTAACTTTTTTGGTGTAATGTCTGATTTCATAGGTCACGGTACTGCTAGTACAGCATCAATAACTTCAAAAGGAATTCAACAATATGATATTTACAACAATACTAAAAAATATACAATAAAAGGTGTTGCACCAGATGCAAAGATTGTTCCTGTAAAAGCACTGTGGTTTGGTGATGCAGTCTATGCGTGGTTATGGATTTCAGGATTTGACAATGAAGAAAATAAATGGGTTTTTGATGGAAAACCAAGAGCTGATATAATTTCTAATAGCTGGGGGGTTGCAAATTTTCCATCGTTACAGTCAGCACCTGGAATGGATATTCTTTCCTTAATTTTGAATGTATTAGCTACTCCACAATCGCTTGATGAAAATTATCCTGGCATTACAATCGTAACAAGTGCAGGAAACTCAGGACATGGTTATGGTACACTTGGTTTACCAAGTGCCGCCTCATACGGCATTACGGTAGGTGCAACAACCAACAATGCATTCGTAGGATATGGACAATTCAAAGGACAACCAAGATTTGGTAATACGACTGATAACTTTAATGAGATTGTCGATTTTTCAAGTAGAGGCCCTGGAATTATCGGAGATCCAAAACCTGATTTAATGAGTATAGGGGCGTATAGTTTTACACCATCATCGATAACAAAAATGAAAAAAGATTCAAAACAAGAACCTTTTTCACTTTTTGGTGGAACAAGCATGGCAGCGCCTCTTGTTTCTGGCGCTGCAGCATTATTGATGCAAGGAATGAATGAAAAATCCGAAAATTATGATCCATTTACAATAAAAAACATTTTGATGTCAACGGCAACTGACTTGGATAATGATGTCTTTACACAAGGTGCAGGTTTAGTAAATGCCACTAATGCAATCAACTTTGTAAAAGGTAACGCAGGAGTATTTGTGGTTTACAACAATTCTACTTTTTCTAATATTAAAAAAATTCTTGATGATCCAATTGACAAACTAAATTCAAACATATTAGGAATTGATAATTTCACAATACCTGAAAAAAACTATCCGCAGACAAGCTGGTTTGGTGGTTATTTACTACCCGGTGAACGCAGCACAACTATGATCACAATCGAAAACCCAACAAATAACACACTTAAAATCGAAATAAAACCACAAACTTTCAAATTAATTAAGAAAAATCAATTTAACGGTACAACTGAGGTACGTCTTCAGGATTCCATATTGAATAAATCAGATATCTACATACCAAATTATGTTAGTCTTAGTGGTGTAAAAGAAAACAACACCCTGTCTTCATATTTTAATGAAATAAATCCGATACCTGATGATGCTTCATTAATGATACTAAATGTTAACTTTCCATTCAATGAATTTATGAATAAAACTGACAAGATTTATGCTAACGATCTCAGAATATCATCACTTTATCTGTATGATTGGAATGACAAAAACAATAACACGAAAATTGAAAGCGATGAGTTATCAATGATAAATAGAGGTGGGTCGTGGGGAACTGTACAAGAAATACGTGTTTCACAACCAAAATCAAAATTTACCAACACGCCAGTAGTTGGAATTTATCCAGTACCAACTAGGTTTTCTTACTGGTTTGGCGATACAAAACAAAATGCTACTTCAATGAATTATGAATTGTCTATAAGTTATTATAAAAAAGACTATTGGAATTCAATTTGGACAAATACTGCAATTGAAGTTGATTCTAA
>JAUYOQ010000087.1 GCA_030697975.1 Nitrosopumilaceae archaeon
TCAATGGTTAAATATCTTATGATATTTTATCGTGAAAATATTTTCTATACAATCAGGGATCTTTTTGCATGTTCTACTAATTCGTTAACTTATTTAGGAAAATTAGCACCGAAAATTTTTTTGACAAAATTTACGAACAAAATTTTTCAAATTTTTATGAAATTAAACCAGGCGCCGGGAGAGAGATTTGAACTCTCGAACCCTTGCGAGTACGCGCTTTATGGTTTGTATTAATTTCCAGGCGCGCGCCCTACCAGGCTAGGCGATCCCGGCATAATTTCGCCAATTTTAGTTCGGAAAAGCTGATTATATAATACGTTATTTTTTGTGTTTCCCAATCATTTGAGAATGTTAACAGTGATTGATTTTTTGATAGTTTTTCCTTCGTCATAATTTGCAGTAGAAACTATTTTGTATCTTCCTTCTATTACTTGTTCTCCATCATTTTTTGTTTGATCCCAAACAAAAGTTCGTTCCTCTTTTGGCTCAAGTGTTGATATTACTTGAGCTGCAATTGGAGAATAAAGTATTCTTCCATCCAATCCAACAATTTGTAATCCATATGAAGCATCAGAAAAGACAAGAGGGGTTGTACCTGTATTGATTATTTTAATTTGTATATTTTCGCCCAGGCTAAAATCCATTTTTTCTGTTATAATTGAGAGTGAGTGACCTTCAACAAATACTAGTTGCTGTCTTTGGCTGTTTATGGTTAATGCAAATACTCCAAATATGGCAGCTGCTATAACTCCAACTGTTATTCCGATTATTACTCCTCTTGGAATCATTTTTACAAACCTTTGATTATATTATTTCTTAGGCTGCTTTGAGTGCCAATTTTTTGGATATGTGTTTGGTGCCATAATGATTCGTTTAGTTTGAAACGCATATCCTTTTGTGTTCTCTTGTATTTCAGATTCTGTAAGTAACGCTTCTGCAAGTGCAACAACTTCACCTTTTTGAGTATAAACTGCAACTAGATCATCTTTTTTAAGATTCTGTGATATTGCCAAAATTCCTGGAATTGCAAGCTGTGCTCCATGACATAAAGCATCAACAGCAGAGTCGCGTATGACAACAGATTTTATTTCACTTAGTGCATGTTCGATTGGTCGTAGTAGCCTCAAAAGTTTTGAGTCATCTTTGTCTTCTTCCCATAATGCAAAAGCGTCTGCTAGGTTATGCATAGTAACAAGATTTTTGTCATTAAACTGGTGAACCCTAGTTCTACGCAATTCGATCATCGTAGCCCCCTGACCCAATATTTCGCCTATGTCATAGCATAATTTTCTAATGTATGTGCCTGCCTCACATAATACACGTAAAAGAACTAGTCTTTCTTTTTGTTCTAGCATCTCAAGCTCATATATTGTTCTGGTTCGAGTCCTTCGAAGAACAGATGAACGTTGTGGGGGTTTTTGGTAAATTTCGCCTTTGAATTGATTCAATACGTTTTCTAGTTTTTCTTTTGTCGGCAAAGAATGAAGACGAGCGATTGCATGATACTCTTTTGGACCCAAAAGCAGAACGCCTAGTGCTTTTGTAGCCTCACCAAGGCCCAGTGGAAGCACGCCTGAAACTTGAGGATCGAGCGTCCCACTATGTCCTGCTTTTGGAATCTTTAAGATTCGTTTTACCCATGCCACAACTTCATGACTCGTAGGACCTGGCGGTTTATCTAAAATTATCAGTCCATAATCCAAAAGTTGTTTTACTGTTCGTTTATCATAGTATGTTCCATAATCATCATTGGTAACATCTTGATCAATTGTGACAAGATTTTGTAGCTGCTTTAAGGTCAAAGTAGCTCTCGTACAACATCTTTTGCAATATCTAGCACTTGTTGAGCGTTTAATCCATCGGTATTAATGATTTTGTCAAAGACTGTCAAGTCTTCGCCAAAGTTAAAATTGTATAATTTCTTGTATAGGATTTTATTTTCATCATATCTTTTTTGCACAATTTCTAATGCGTCCTTTTCTGGCAGTTTATCTCTTGATTTCATTCTATGTGCGCTATTATGTTGTGAGCCAGAAAGCCAGATCTTGATGCCATCATCAACAAGCCATGGAAGTGTGTAGCTAGTAATCACAAGACTGCCTTGCATGAATAATTTCTTTAATTTTTCATCAACTTTTTTGTCAAATGTAGGATCCTTTTGTCTTTGAGTTAGAAATTTCATTCCGTCTGGTTTATCCCACCAGTCATCTCCCTCAGTTTGAAAACCTTGTTCCCTTGCAAGTTCTTTTAAAATGTCACCGCCACCAAGGTATTTCATACTAAATTCCTTTGCAAGTCCCTTTGCAATTGTAGTCTTTCCAATTGCTGGAGGACCAGAAATTATTACAGATTTCTTCAACTTGTTTAGGTAATATCCATAGTTGTTTTGGTTAGTTTCATTATTATGCCACTAAATGCTATGGATGCTAAAAAGTACCAAGCCCAGAAATACAACGCATTTTCTTGCTGACAGATTTTACCATCAATCTGTGACGCATCACAAGTAAGATGAAAAAAGTTTCCAGGTATAATGTTTAATGAAATGGGTGAAAGCGCAACTGTGTATGAAAACAATACAGGCAGTACAAAGTAGAATATTAGGATTAATGGGATAAAGGTAATCATCATAGGCCTCATATTCATCTGCATCATCTCCATACTCATCTTGTTCATGTATGCTGATTTT
>JAUYOQ010000314.1 GCA_030697975.1 Nitrosopumilaceae archaeon
CTTTGCCTCTTCCCACATCTTGTTTGTATAGTTCAATTGTCCAAGAATAATGTCCTTTGCAGGCCCATCAAGCGTTGCGACAAACCTATCATACTGCCATGATCCAACATAGTTTCCACCGCCTGGCTTTTCTTCTGCAATTCTTTCTTGTAGTCTCATCTTTGCAATCTTTCGTTGTTCATCTAAAAATTTCTGATACTCACCTAGCTTTTCTTGCTTGATTTTTTCTTTTTCTAGCTTTGCTGCAATATCTTGGCGATACTTGTAAATCAGTGCAGTAATTGGATCATTTTCAAAATCAATATCCTTATCAGGCAACGAATATGCATCATCAAAACTTTGTGCAAGCTGAGCCGATGCCAAGGCTGTTCCTTTGATAATGAAGGTGGTGCTTGCAAGACCTATCTTCTCATCTTTTGACGTAGCTGCTACATTTACAATATATTTTCCAGGAATTCGATCCTTTACACCAAATTCATGATAAAACTTACCCTCAGAATCAGTTGTAGTAACTATGGAATCTGAGCCAAGCCTGATCTTTACTTCTGCATTTACGATAGGTTTTTGCGCATGGTTTACAATGTTTCCTGAAATATACAACGGTTCATCAGCTTGGAAAACCTCCTTTGCTGGCTTTACTGCTATTATCAAATCCCACAGCGTAGAATGAGCTAGAGGTACATTGGCTAAGAGAAGTACAATAAGCGATAACCCTAGTACATAGAATCTTCTAGTCACTTTGTTTGATTTTTACTTTGATTGTTAAGATTAGGATCTATTCTTTTTTCTCTTTCTTGACAATATTTATTGAGTCATTCACGCATAAGACCACTCACGCACACAACTTTGTGCATAAGCAGATAGCAGTATCAATTACGTTACTTGTTTTAGTATCATACATAGGCAATGCCCATGCCGAATTTATGACCCAGAAATGTAATGACTGTATTGTAATTCCAGACACTCAAACCTTGGAAACCTACAAAAAAACACTGCCAATTGTTATCTGGGCTGAAAATCTAAACCCTGGAAGTACCATCATCGAACTAAAGGGACAATCAAATCTAGGCACAGCAAGCATACCAATTACGATTAGCGTCACAAATCCTATTGGGAATATAGTTGCAGTTGATCAGATAACTGCAAACCAAGATGGCAGCTTTATGACCCAAATAAAGACGGGGGGTCCTTTGTGGAAACAGGACGGCTCTTACATAATTAAGGTACAGCAAGGCGATTCAGTAAACACCAACAAAATTGCAAAAACCCAAGTCGACATTGTAAATGGCGCAGTTGTACCTGAATTTGGCGCAATAGCTACACTTGTACTATTGGTGGCAATGACATCGATCATAATAGTAACTGCAAAAGGCAGATTGAGCACATTAGCAAAAATCTAATCAGCTAAGCTTCTTAAATCCTAAAAATCATCGTTTCATCAATTGGATTTAGAGCGATTTCAAGACGACGTATATGAAATAACAGAACGACTCGCATCACAGCTAAAAAAAGACGAGTTGCCAAAACTAAACTTTGTAAGGCAGAGACTAATTGAGATGTACAAACAGAACTTGGTTAAAATCAACCACTCTGTTCTTGAATTAATCTGCGCAACAAATCTAATTGCACATGGATA
>JAUYOQ010000327.1 GCA_030697975.1 Nitrosopumilaceae archaeon
CCAAACAACTTTCTCAAATGATTTTTGAATTGTAGGATGTAATCTTGTATAAACATCCTCGCCTATTAGAATTTGATTTGGTTTTGCCATGCTTTGTATCTTGGCAGCAATATTCATGGCAGGTCCAAGAACATCAACATGTGATCGCTCTACATCAGCACCATATCGCATGATAATATTTTGTCCATAGTCTAATCCTATCTTTACCATCAATTCTGGATAATCATATTGATTGAGAATTGGATTGATCCCTTTTTCTATAACCATCAACATCGATTTTGCACAGTTTACAGCATTATCCGCAGTATCAATATTTCCTTCTGCTATGAAATATCCAATAACTGCATCGCCAACAAACTTGAGAACGTATCCATCATGTTGTGTAATTGTAGAAGCCATCTCTTGAGCAAATGAGCTTATGATTATAGCGACCTTGTCTTCAGGCAATGATAAGGTAATATCAGTAGAGCCGACCAAATCTACGTAAAGCACTATCATATTAATCCTCGAAAACACATGCTTTCGCAAAAACTTGTCAGATTCGTCTATGATTGGCGGATATTCGTATCCCTTTGTAAGTGAACTCCAAACTCTTTTTTGGGTTTGAGCTATTAGAGTTTCAGTGTCTACGACTTTTGGTCCTTTTCTTCCCAGTAACATGTCAATGTAGGTCTTGGCAGTTTCAGATGGTTCGTGCTTTTGCATTTCCGGGTGTTGTGGGTTTTCAGAACTAGTGCTTTCCACATTTGATTCCTTGTGTTCGATATCAGGATTTTCACTCATATCTAACACCTAATCCAAAGGAAAATTGACGCCGCATATAGGACAACGACCTCTTTTTCCCTTATATTTTTCATCATAATATTGCGTGATCTCGGCATTACAATTCCAGCACCGAATATTTTTTACATCATTCAATATTATGCCACTGATTTCATAGTATCTATTTTTATTTGAAAATGTAGAGTTTTATGGGGCAATATAAACGGAAAATGGTGCGTCTTGGCCTTAGTTCATCAGATGAATTTATTCAGGCCTTAAACGAAAAAACTAGAAAAATTCAAGAAGTTTTCTTAGAAAAGATGAAAGATCTCACTAAAATGATAACAATCAAGGTAATGCTTGGTGATAGTACAATAATTGATCAGCAGACATTTGATCCACAAGCAGTACGAAATTATTATGAAAGCATAATCAAAAACTTCCCAGATTGGTCTATTCAAGGAGTGTCTGTTACAAATAATGAAGATGTCAGACGACTCTTTGTTAAACTAGAGATAAAGGATGGAAACTATGTTTTGTTATGGCACATTTCATTACAATATCACGTTTTGCTTTACTACAAACCAGACAACAGAGTGATAGAATGCCAAAAAGAGCTAGCTGAGATTGTTGATAAAACAAAGGATGCAGAATCTGAAATAACTGAAATTGGAGATCATCTAATCTTGGAAAAACTAAAAAACATTGGATGCACAGACTTGGATCATCAAAATCTTTTTGAATTATTCTTTGAAAACGACGAACTTCGTGAGGACATCTACAAACAGATCAAAAATAGCTCCGATGTTGATTTTCAGCACTATTCAAAACGAAAAACAGAATTGTTTAATGAACTAGATAGTCTATTATTAGAAACATATCAAACTACGCCAATTCTAATTGACGATATAAGATTAATCGGCGGAGAAGAAGGCTGCCTATGTAGTTTTGATTTAGAATATATAAAAAAGAAAATCAGAGAAGGAAATTTTGATCCAAAAAAAGTTTCTGCGTCTACAAAAGATAAAATAACTCAGAGATTTGATCAAATTTTGCAAATTATGAGCGTATGATGAAAGATTATATCCAATAATGCTTTATCGAGCCTACAATAGCCAATGGACTAGTAAACTGAGGCAAGGTATCATGTAGGGAGGAACTAATCCCTTGACTGGTAGATTCTGATCATCGCGTAACTATTTAGCCTTTTTAAGATTTTTTTGATTGATTAAATCAAAAAATAGGATTTCACTAAAACGCTTCACACATTTTATGAGAAATCAAATATAGAGTAACTATTCGATCACCACTATTGAATCCAACTTACAAAGATATCATAAAGGCTCAATCAATGCAAGGAGATGTAATTAGAAAAACTCCGTTGATATATTCAGAGACATTTAGCAAACTGTCAGGTTCCAAAGTTTTTCTAAAAGCAGAGTTTCAACAGAAAACTGGCTCTTTTAAAATTCGTGGAGCATATTTTAAAATTAAATCGCTAAAAGAAAATGAAAAGAAAAATGGAGTTGTAGCTGCGTCAGCAGGCAATCATGCTCAGGGCGTAGCATTTGCATCTGCACTAGAAAAAATTCCATGTACAATTGTAATGCCATTAACTGCATCACCAGCTAAAGTTGCAGCAACTAAAAGATACGGCGCAAAGGTAATACTAGAAGGTGCAAACTATGACGAATCTTGGGCAAAAGCACAAGATATAGCTAAAAAAACTAATGCGACAATAATCCACGCCTTTGATGATCCTCATGTAATTGCTGCCCAAGGAGTCATAGGGCTTGAAATCCTAGAAGACATGCCAGATGTAGATGAAGTGTATACGCCAATAGGCGGAGGTGGACTTGCTGCAGGAATATTAATTGCAATAAAAACCAAAAATCCAAAAGTTAAGGTAATTGGAGTACAATCAAAGTCATTTCCAGCAATGAAAAATTCCTTTGACTCTGGTAAATTACAATCAGGAATTGGAGATAGGACTATAGCTGACGGAATTTCAGTCAAAAATCCAGGCAAGACTACATTCAAGATAATCAATGATCTAATTGATGATATTGTACTAGTTGATGATACGCAAATTATCAAGACCATGTTTCTATTGCTGGAAAGAGCAAAAATGGTAGTAGAGCCTGCTGGTGCAGTCAGTTTGGCATATCTTCTTAAAGCAAAACCATCCCCAAGAAAAAAGGTGGTTCCAATATTAGCAGGCGGAAATGTTGACATGTATCTACTTGGGCAAATTGTAGCAAAAGGGCTTACAAACATGGGCCGTATGATAAAAATATTCATTCTTTTGCCTGACAAGCCAGGTGCACTAAAAGAAGTAGTTGATGAAATATCTACACTTAACGCTAACATAGTCGAAGTTGTTCATGACCGGTTAAGCTCAAAGGTTCCAGCAGGTTCTGCAGGAGTAACGCTTAGCTTGGAAACGGAAGATCAATCACATGCAGATAAACTAATAGAACATTTAAAGAAAAAAAATATCCAATTCGAAATTATGCTTTGATGATATCTAGGTACGTTTTTTTACAAACTTTGAGAGGCCTAATTTTTTAAGCTCCTCAGATTCTCGTAAAACCAAATTATATTGTACCATCTTGTGTTTTTGAAGCTTAGTTTTTAGATCATCAAACTCGTTTGCCAATATTTTCATTGCATAAATTGCAGCATTTGCAGCTTTGTTGATTCCTACTGTAACAACAGACGAACCTGTTGGCATCTCAGAAATTGACAAGAGAGAATCAAGACCACTAAAGGCAGAAAATTTGTTCTTGCCTGATTTTTTCTGTTTGTAATTATACACCATTATTGGAACACCTATTACAGGAATGACAGTGTGTGATGCAATCATGCCGGGAAGATGCGCTGCCCCTCCAGCACCAGCTATTATAACCTTAAAACCACTTGATTCTGCATGTTTTGCATATTCGTCTAGTCTAGTAGGGGTTCGATGTGCTGAAACTATTTGGTCCTCATGTTTGATTTTAAATTCGTCTAAAATTTCAGCAGCACCGTGCATAATTTTGCTATCAGAGCTTGAACCCATTATAATGCCAACAAGTGGTTTTTTTGAATAGGACACATTATTTCAAAAACCTTCGGTATTTTTAACTATTAACCAAAGATATCACATGTTAGATGTGATTTTAGCTCAAGCTTGCAATAATTGCATCGGCATTAACTATTTTTAATGCGGAAATGTTTGATTGACGATGGCACAAGTGCTTGGCATAATAGGCGGCGGTCAGCTTGGAATGATGCTCACAGAAGCAGCAAAAAAAATGCCAGACTACATTTCTGATGTAATCGTGCTTGATCCTACAAAAAACTGTCCTGCCGCAAAAGTTGGAGCAAAACAAATTGTAGCTGACTTTAAAGACGAAAGTGCCATTGTA
>JAUYOQ010000093.1 GCA_030697975.1 Nitrosopumilaceae archaeon
TAGGTTTATTTGATGTTGATGGCGATAATGTTTTATTCACAGTAGATGAAGAGTGGGTGGAGAAATAAATTTTTTTTGACAATAAAAATGAAGACAATCTTTAAATAGAAAGAAGTTTACTTGATATTGTATGAGTGAAGAATATAGATTGCAATCAGAGTTTAAATCATGTTACCTAGATTCAACCGGGAATGGTTTACTTTCTCTTGAAGCACGTAATGGGAAACCGCAACCTATCTTAACTAGACCAATTCTCTAATCTTGTTTCTTAATTTGTTGTTCACAACTTTTCTGCTTTTAAGACGAAAGATTTATATACTTGTTGTCGCTAACTATTTATAGGTGATAAACATGGTTTTTGAAAAAATAAGCATAGTCAAAGGAAGAAAATACAAATCATTAGTCAAAGGATACAGAGACCAAGATGGAAATGTAAAACATAAAGTAATCAAATACCTCGGAGCAGTAGAACCGGTAAATAAACGCAAAAATCCAAATGCTGGCAGAAAACCAAAATTACAAGTAAGAAAACTCAACCAAGAAGAAAGAGATTTTGTCAAACAAAATCTCAAAAATAGCAGCAGCTTCATCAAAGACAGAACAAGAATAATCACCCTATCAAACAAAGACAAAACAATAAAACAAATCAGCGAACAACTAGGTTTTCACAGACCAAAAATTGAAAAAATCATTAAAGAATTTAATGAGAAAGGTCTAGAAATATTCAAAAGAAAATATAGTCCGGGAAAACCAAGACGAATAAACAAAGAAGAACGAGCACTTATACTCCAATACCTAAACACAGAACCCGAGAAGCTCGAGCTTCATTTTAACAATTGGAGCCATAAAAAAATAGCAAATTATGCACGACAAGAAGGCATAAACATCAGTCCTTCGCAAGTAAGAAGAATAATCAAACAAGATGAAATCAAATACAAAAAGAAAACACCATGGCTCTTTAGCAACGATCCAGAATTTGCTAAAAAAAAATTATAATAGATAACCTCATAGCAAATCCACCACACAACAGTGTGGTTCTAAGCTATGATGAGAAAGCAAAAATAGCAATCAAACAATACACAGGACACGTGTATACTAAAGAAAAAATAGTAAAACACCCAGCTAAACAAAAAGTAAAAGGACTGCTGGAAATGCCAGCAGCAATTAACATTCACACAGGAGAAATATACCACTGGTTCTACGACTGGAAAAACAGTTTCATCGTCATAGAATGCTTCCAAGATCTACTAAACAAAAACCCAGGAAAAGAAGTATACGTCATCGTTGACAATTGGACAGCACATACTTCATATGCCATGAGAACATGGGCATTCTTCCACCCAAGACTACACATCATCTACACACCAACCAGCGCAAGCTGGATGAACATGATAGAACGAGTATTCGGAAAACTAGACAAAGACATCCTACAAAACAGCAACTTCCAAACCGTACGACAAGCAATGAATCGAATAACCAACTACTTCGAAAAAGAAACAACATTTACGACTTGGTCTAGTTAAGTATTGGAGAGTTGTTCCAGGTTCAGAACAATAAAGAGAAGGATAAACACACTCCAGATCCATCAGATAACTTCTTAAAACTATTTTCTTATACACTTCTCTCTATCTTTCAGATCAAAGCAGTGCACTTTTCTTCCATTGAATTCTAAAATATTTTCATAATCTTTATGTTTTCCAAACAGTATGTTTTCAATACATATTAATCTTTATTTTCCTTTTTTTCATTCCAAATGTTTATAAAGGTCTATCGTGAAAAGCAGGGTATGAAAAGAGCTATCGTATTTGTTTTGTTATTATTATCTTTATCAGTGTTTTTTTCTTCCTTAATCCTTGGAGTTTATGCTCAGGAAGCAGGTTTTGCGCAAGAAGTGAGTTTTGTGAATGGATACACCAATAAAGTTGTGAGCAATGTGATTGTATCTTCTTTTTTAACTCCTTCATCTCCTCAGCAAATTCCGCCAGTTTTGTACTGGAGTAGTGCACCTTCTCATACTTCTTTTACACCCCCATTCTCTAGATCCATTCTTCCTGATGATGAATTCACCTTTTTCTTGGATGATCCTGCCACTCCTGGAAATGACTATGCAACAAAAGTAGTAGCTTCATCATGGTTGTTATCTTCTTTTTATCCTCCTAAAATTCCTGTCTTCCCTTCGGCAAGCGTGCAAGGTCTTGTTAAAGACAAGCTAGACAATGTTGTTGGCAATGCTGATATTAAATTTTCCTGTCAAAATAATAACGGACTTTCCATGATTTCACAGAGCGATGCATTCGGCAGCTTTAAGCATGAGGCGCT
>JAUYOQ010000332.1 GCA_030697975.1 Nitrosopumilaceae archaeon
GATTGTTAAGGTATGCTATAACGCCAAATTCAGCAAGTCCAGATCCTCCTACTGTTATTGGCAAGTTGCCAATTGCGTTTGCTGCCATTACTGCCATAAGTGAATCAAAAAAATCAATGAGGTATCCTGCTCCATATGCTATTGTCATAAATGATACTCCATAAAAAATCCATGTGGCTATAGAAAAAAGAAAACTGTAAATAAAGATCTTTTTTGCTTGATGTGATCTGAGGTTTTCTCTACTCATTATACAGATTTCTTCCATCCATTGATTCGTTTTTTGAATATAGTTGACTCCTTTTTCTTTTCCAAATTTTTTGATCAGCATAGACAAACCAGTTGGTATCTGAAATGTTCTTTTGGTAGACAAGAAAAACAAAGCTACCCAGATTGTTGTTACAGTGATGCTAGTTGCAAGGACTACTCCTCCAACTACTATTGCTCCATGTAATAGCGCAAGAACGCCAGCAATTATAGACAATGATCCTCCAGCTATTACGTCTGTAACAATTTCTAGGATTGCAACCCATGATGCTTTAGAGGTTGGAAATCCCTTCTTGTGTAGCCAGTAAATTAAAACAAATTCCCCCCCAACAAACATTGGCGTTGTAAATCTTATGAACTCGCTTCCAACCTTAACGCCAGATAGTTTCCAGATAGATTCTATTGGGCCAAAATATTTCCTTACTATATAGCTGAACTTCAAGCCTTGCATGAAGAGTTTTCCCATCATTGCAAGCACAGCTGCCAAGAACGGTAAAAGACCTACAGCAAATACATCCTCAGCTTTTATGTCAAACTGAATAGTTATGATTATCAGCGGAATCGTGCTTGCAGGTATAGCTAATAGTCGCCAATTCATTCGATGACTTTTTTATGATTCAAATATAAGCTAATAAAAAATAACGCAAAAGATTGAAAACTATTTTTGTTACTGGTACTGCGGGATCTGGAAAATCTTTACTTACATCAAAGATTTACGAGTATTATACACGAAATGGTGCATTTGCAGCAGTACTTAATTTAGATCCAGGAGTCGATTCTTTACCATATACATGCGATATTGATGTTAGAGATTATGTTGACATAGTTTCTATAATGCGCCAATATGATTTGGGCCCAAACGGTTCTTTAATTATGGCAAATGATCTTATTGCATCAAAAATTGATGAACTGCAAAATGAGGTAGATAGAACCAATCCTGATTATCTATTGGTTGATACCCCCGGTCAAATTGAACTATTTGCATATAGAACTAGTGGCCCGTTTTTTATACAAAATTTAAGATCTGAAGAAAAAGCAAATATCTTTCTTTTTGATGGTTCGTTAATTACATCACCAATTAATTTCGTTTCAATCTCACTTCTTGCAACCTCGATTAAATTAAGACTGAATGTTCCAACTGTTAATGTTTTAACAAAAAGTGATCTCATTGGTGAAAAATTAAAAGATGTTCTTAGCTGGTCGTCTAGCTTAAGAACACTTGAAGAAGCAGTTGCAAAAGAAGCTGATGGAGAGACCTATTCTCTTATCACTAATGTGTTAAGAGGTTTAAATTTGAGTGGATTTGCTCAGGGCTTAATTCCTATTTCAAATGTAACAGGTGAGGGAATTGTTAATTTAGAAATTGCTTTAAGCAGAGTAATTAACTTAGGCGAAGAGGTAGAAGATTAGTGGCATCAAGTGTAACTGTAAGGGCTCCCTCGTCTACTGCAAATTTGGGGCCGGGTTTTGATGTGTTTGGTCTTGCATTGGATGCTTTTTTTGATGAGATAACCATTACAAAAAAAGGAAAAGGAATCAGAATTATTACTTCAGATTCAATTCCTATTGTTCCAAAAAAAAATACTGCTGGAGTTGTTGTAACCGAACTTGCAAACAAGTTTAAGATAAAAGATGGAATTGAAGTTAAAATCAAAAAAGGTGTTCCAGCAGGTTTTGGCGTTGGAAGTAGTGCAGCTTCTGCTTCAGCAGCAGTAGTTGCTATGAACAGG
>JAUYOQ010000334.1 GCA_030697975.1 Nitrosopumilaceae archaeon
TTGGGATTGACTTGCCAGCATGAATTGTATATTGGCCAAGTGAATGGCCGCTTAGATTTATGATTGGCTTGCAGCCAAACTGCTTTACTGTTTTTTCTATAGTTCTTCCAACATCACTTGCTTTGACGCCTGTCTTGATCATTGACATTGCACTTTTGAGTGCATCCTCTGCGGCTTGTACTAGAGTATCGTATTGAGGATCATAGCAAACCGTAACGGCTGTATCTGCGATGTAGCCATTTATTTGGACACCGAGATCTATTTTTACCAAGTCCGTATCTGAGATAGTCTTCTGATCGTTTGGTTCTGCGGTATAATGTGCAGCAATTTCATTTAAGCTTGCATTAACAGGAAACGCACACTTGCCACCTCGCTTTTCAATCTCGCTTTCAACATCGTTACAAATTTCAAAAAGCGATGTGCCAATCCAATTTTTTTTTCTTGCGTTTTCACGAACCTCTGCAGCTATTTTTCCAGCCGTAACATAGTCATCAATTTTCAACGGTTTGTTTGTTTTTGAATATTATTTAAAATCATCATCTGTGAAGCTTAAATTGGGGAGCAAAATCTGAGCTCACAACGGGATTGTGGTCTAGCTTGGTATGATTCTAGCCTTGGGCGCTAGAGGTCGTAGGTTCAAATCCTGCCAATCCCACCATTTTTAAAAAGTAGAATTCTTATCATCTAAAATACAAACAATATCTGCCAGGCGATGAAGAAGAGTTAGAGTAATGATAAAAGATGAAGTAACAATTCTGTCTCACGATCTGAGCACTGGCATAACTTTTTATCAAATCTTACACCAGATGTTACAAATTGAAATTTGAAAAACGTGACATAATTTTGATTTTTGCAGTATTGTTTGTCATGATTGGCTTGATGCCATTTATGGCGCCAATTTATGCAGTAATAATTGCAATTTTGGTTTATTTTGGAGTAAAGGTGTTTGTGGGAAGAAGAAAAAAAATTATGTTAGAAAAATTTGGCGAAGGGCTTTGTGCAAACTGTGGTGAAAAAATCATAAATAAAAAATGCCCAACTTGTGATAAAAGTAGCAATTCTGCGTAGGTCTTATTACTAATAATGGCCTAAATTATAGGCGTGAGGCGGCATAGACCATGGTACTTTTACTAACAGCTCAACTTTTGCTCAATTCCAATCTAAAATGGTCATTTTAGCGACCAAACTATAAGAGGCCTTGGATTTGATAAAGTCAAAGATACTTTTTGGATTGTTTGCACTTCTTCTGCTAGGAGGTACTGTTGTTCCTGCACTTGGACAAACTAATGCCATAGCTGATCATGTTGTAATTAACGAAATTGATATCAATCCTCCAGGTGATGATTCAAAGTCGATCGCTGAATGGGTTGAGCTGTATAACCCAACCGATTCGCCAATAGATATTGGAGGATGGTCTATAGCATCTACTACACTTCTTAAAAAAACACTAAAGATTGCAGATGGAACATCAATAGGCCCGGATAGCTATTTGCTTCTTAGTCATCAAGCACTGTGGTTTCCAGATGTCGCAGAGGTAGTTGAGCTAAGAGATAAAGCAGGTAACGTTATTGATAAAACACCAAAGTTTACAGACTTAAAAAATGACTATACAAGCTGGCAGAGAACCTATGACGGATACGATACAGACACTGATGCCGATTGGGTATTTGAATTTGGAACTCGTGGACAATCAAATGGAAAAATACCGATAGAAGAGGAAACAACTTCTGTTGCAGTTTCTATAACAACTGATAAAGAAAATTATATTTTTGGTGACATTGCAACTATTACAGGAAAAGTTTCAGAACGTATGTTTGTTGAAAAGCCATACTTTCAACCTGCACAAATTAAGGTAAATATAGCAGGCCCTGATTTTTTTTCAAAAACTATAACACTTTTTCCTGATCAAAATCTTTCTTACAAAACAACAATAAATCTGAGCAAAGTATTGGGCTTTAATGGTGGCGAGTACACAGCTACAGTACAATATGCTGAAGGAAGTACATCAACTAAATTCTCGCTTGGCACTCAAGTTGTACAAGTTGAGGAAAAAGCACCAGGATCTCTTTTAGTAACCGCAGAAAAAGAGGCATACCTTATAGGACAGTTTGTAACAATCAAGGCCTCAACTACTGATGTGATTCCTCTTGAAGGCCTAAAGTACAAAGTAATCAATCCAGAAAAGCAAACTGTTGCAAATGGTGTTCTTTATCCAAACGCAAAAGGAGAATTTACTGGCTCTGTTTTTATGAATACAGTAAAACCTGTTTATGGAGTATATAGAATAACAGCAGAATATTCAACATATTACGCCGAAGCAACATTTGATCTGGTAGCAGACCTCAAAGAAGCAAAATTAATCACATTAAAGACAGACAAGGTCTCATACAGACCTGGAGAAAAGGTAACCGTTACTGGAAGGCTAAATACTGCATGGATTACATCTTTTGATATTGAAATATTGCAGTTAGGATCACCTGCTTCTGCAAAGGAGATTCGTTCTGGTGCATTAACAGG
>JAUYOQ010000335.1 GCA_030697975.1 Nitrosopumilaceae archaeon
TCACCTTCAATTTTGATTTCTTGTGTTTTCATGTGATGTCTTGCAAACTCTTTTACCATGTTAATTGCCCGTTTTGCTCTTTGGTTGTCTGGGCTAAGCAGTACCTTTCCCAGGTTTATCGTGTATACACGCTCAAGTTCTTGTGACATTTATCCTACCTCAACATCTGTTCGTCTCCACGCTCTACGTTTTGGGTTTGTGCGCACTGTTCTTTTTGTTCGTACAATGACCCATGCTGGGACTGGAGATGATTGTTTAATCTTTTTCATTAGTCGTGTTTTGCGTGGACCTGGTTTTCTTGCTGCCATAAAACGTGTGGCAAGCCAAGCTCTTTTTAAATGAATCTCGAATTATTCTAAATCAAATTTTGATTTGACATCAAATCTACAATCTGTTTTAGCATTCTTGCAGAAGCTCCCCACACAATTTTATTTTTGAAAGTAAATGTGTACATCTCTTGAATTGATTTGTGATTTAGATCAGTATCATCTGCAAGTGTTTGTAAAAATGGAATCATTGGAATGTGCAATATTGTTTTTACCTCATGGTTTGCCCTAAGCTGTGGCATGCTATCTAATATGGAAACAAATGGAATTATTTTAAATCCAGAATTAAGTGTGGTGACAGGCTTTAGCTGTCCAATTACTTTGTTTCGTAAAACTTCTAGCCCGATTTCTTCTTTTGTTTCACGTAGTGCAGTATCTAAAATATCCTTGTCTCTCTCATCAAACTTTCCTCCAGGAAATGAAATCTCGCCTGCATGGAAATTCATAGTGTCTGGTTTTTCTGTCATTATGATGGTTGGTTCTGTGCCATAAATTACAATCATAACAGATGCAAGTTTGTTTTTTCCATCATCAAATATTTCAGTGGAAATTTTACTTGATAATGCAGTCTTGAGTTTGCCAATTTCCATATACAGCAATAAAATTAGTTTGTTATTGATTTTATCTTTCTAAAGGTTTTAACCAAGTAAATTTGAAATGCCTATATGACATTACGATACGAAATAAATCCCCCAAAAGTAATTCAGGACAAGTTACTATCGCATGAACCCCAAAGATCACTTGACGACATAAAACAACGAATAATAAATATCAGCAAAAACTGTAATGGAATTCATATTACAGACTCGGTTCTTGGCATTCCTCGAGTGTCTCCACTTACTTTGGCAGCCATCATTAGAGATTTTAGTAAAAAAATAGAGATAACAATTAGTCTTCGTGTAAGAGATCGAGATCTTGTTGCACTAACACAATCTGTTCGCGATGCAGTACTTTTGGGGTTAAATGGTGTACTCATACTGAAAGGAGATGCATCAGCTGATGGGCCAAAAGATTCTGGCTTGGTTCCAAGCCAGGTTGTAAAACACCTTAACGAGTTAGGCTTTAACAAAAATATTGATCTGTTTTTGTCGTTACCAAGTAACCCAGATTTTAACAAAATTGGAAAAAAGCTTGATGCAGAACCTGCAGGCTTTATCACTCAAGTAATTCATTCAGAAAAACAGGTCACGCGAATAGTTGATGAGCTAAAGCCTCAAGGCTTTAAAGTGATTCCATGTGTGTTATTGCCATCTGAGAAAAACACAAACTCTGCCAAGTTTTTGAAACTTGACTGGTCAGGCTATCAGGATAATGTACTGGATTTTATAAAAAATGTTCATAGTATTGCAGGCGATGTTTTAATTTCCTCGCCAAATGACTATGCAAAAGCACAAAATTTGTTTAAATCACTTTAAAGTACAAAATACTCTGCTTGTGAATGATGTACTATTATTGCAGCAGTTGATTGTTCTGGAACTGGCAAAGTGTACGATTGTGAAATTAGTTTATCACCATCACGTATACTGAATTTTAATGTAAGACTAGTTATCAGTACCAAATAAAAGAACTAATTTCCGATTGTCTGTCTTGCAAGCTCAGCTCCTTCTACCATGACCTTGAGCTTCTCAAAGGCAACTGCTCTTGATCTTGTTCTAAGGCCGCAATCAGGATTTACATAAACCTTGGCAGGATCGCCCAATGCTTTTGCAGAATAAAGTATCCTGTCTCGGATAAGCTTTGTAGTTTCTATCTTGTCAACATGAACATCAGTTACCCCTATGCCAATTTCTCCTTTGAATCCGTACTCTTTGAACAACTTTAGCACATGGTACCCCTTTCTTTCCTTGTCGCTTACTCCCAAGTTCCATGTGTCACGGTTTGCAAACTCTAGTGTGTATTGTTCTGCTTTTATTTCTGGCATATACGGTGCAAGTGCCTCGTAATCATTTCCTGAAAAGCATGCATGGACAACCACTTTTGCATTTATTCCCTTGACTGATTCGTTGACTGATTGACGAAAGATGTCCATCTCTAATGGATGTGATGTGGCTGCAGGCTCGTCAATCTGTATTATTTTTGCTCCAAGTTTTACCAAGTCCTTAACAAGTGGTCTTACAACTTTTCTTGCTAGTGCAATCACAAGATCCTCTTTGGATTTGTAATACTCATCATACGACCAGTCAGCCAAGGTATAGGCGCCAGTTACTGGCACCTTGATTTTGTGCTTTGCGTTTTCTTTTATAAACATAAACTCGTCAGCATGAAAATTTTGCTTGTAGCCAATCTCGCTTGTTATTCGCGCCTTGTTGTAATACTTGTTGTCCCAAGATCTTACGCGACCAGCAAACTCAAATCCCTTGATGTATCTGACAGGTTCTTCATACATCTCAACCCGCCTTGCCTCACCATCATATATTATGTCAAGACCAATGTCTTCAAGCATCTTTATGTTCAAAAGTGCAGCATCATTTCTTGCCCTTGCCTTGTCATCTTTTGATATTTCTGGATTCTTTACCACATTCAAAAGCCAAGATGGCTTCTTTAGACTACCTATCTCTTGGGTTTGAAAATGTTTATGCACTTTTAACTCCTCTTGCAATCTCGCCAAGCTTCAATATCTTCCTGACTGCAAACTCTTTTGGCAGGTATTGTAGATCAAAGTTTGTTGTGACAAATGCTTCATTTGGCTTTGTCTTTGATATTATGTTGTTAATTTCTGTGACGAGTTCGTGTTTGTCTTCAAGCTTTGTGTTGTAGGAGTTTACAATCCCAATAGCTAACGTTTTTCCGGAAAAGCTGTGTTTTTTAATCGATGATATAGGCGTCGTTGTAGTATCAATACCAAGACCTGAAACAGGCATATCCAAGAGCCTTTCAAGCTTTTTTGTAATGTCACCAAAGTAAAAATGCAAGATTGTCTTTGCTTTAAGTCCTTTAGTGATTATGTTTAACGCATCCTTTACTGTGCTAAAGTCTACCTTTGGGTTGTATGCTATTGATGGTGCAACAAGCTGAATCAGACTAAATCCTGATTTTACTAGAGTGTCTATCTCTTTTCGCAACATCTTTGCTATAGAGAGGGCAAGCTCGTCCTTTTTTCTATATCTTGAGCTAACATGTACATCTGCAAATGTATAGGGATCTACAAGGCATACAGTCCTGTTTTTTGGAAGCAATGAAACGGCAAGATGTGACTTTACAATATTCCCAGCATCGGCAAAGTCGCCATCAAGTGCAAGCTTGCGGTAGAAGGTGTTTGTCTCATAGACCCGGTTTAGTGCCTCTGGCTTGACTGACTTTAGTTTGGAAAATGGCCTGAAAATGTCATCCCAATCTACAAGGGGATCACAGACATAGCCAAGTCTTGCTTTCTTTTGAATCACAATATACTCTTTTTTTTCTGCCAAGTAAAGCGAAGCTAGGTTTTTTGCATTTGTGCGAGTGGCATCTATCAGCTTCTCAGAACGTGGATAAATCCCGATAGTGTAAGACGAAATCAAAACTTCTTTATGGTTTCAAACGCCCCCTTAAAATCATTTGGAGATCTAAAGAACATCGCCTGCAATCTTGTGATCTTTTTTTATGAAATCAAGGACATTTTTTGATAGTCTGACCAGTCAATCTGTAGCATCTAAGCAGATCTCTTGTTTTTTTGCCAATCATTGCAAAGGAAGTAACTGATTCGTTATTTGAGATTGGAATAATTGTTTGCGCGTTTTTAATTTCACTTAAAATAAAAAAATAAAAAATAGGTTAAGATTGATTTTCTAAATTTGATTGTGCTTCTTTTTCTTTAGCCTTTTTAATAGCATTCTGAATTTCTTCATTTGTATGCTTGAAACGCTTCATGATTATTTTATTCCAAATTCATATTTAACTCTGCGCTTGCTAACGCAGGCTCCATCTAGCCATGACCTTGTTCTCAATGCGTTTGAAAACAAAACCGTCAATCAAAATTCTATGAATGAAACTGGAACTAAAAAATGGCTCAAATTCATTTACCTAGTGTCAAACTTTAAGGAATCGTAGGCAGATTTTTTTCCTCAAGTACTTCATTGAGTAATTTCAAATCATATATTTTTGAAAGATCTGGTCTAGTATCTCCAAGAAATCCTATATCAAAGGCATCATTGGCAGATTGGAAAAGAGAGTCCTTTACAGGATCATACGTTATCTCCATTCTTGAAAATGCTTCTTGAAATTCATCTTCAGGAATTGTTTTGCCTGTAAGCTTTTCAAGTTCTGTATTGAAAACTTTGAAAGCTTCTTCTTTGTTTTGATTTATCCATAGTGTTTCGTCTACATGTGCAGCAAGTAATTTCTTTACTATATCAGGATGGTTCTCGAGGTATCCTGTGCTAACTATGATATGGGCAGTTACAAACTGACCTTGTGGCCACAAGTCCCGCTCATCAAGGAAAATTCTGCCATTTGCTTCTTTGACTAGCTTTGCACCCCAAGGCTCGGGCACCCATGCACCGTCAATTTCTTTTTTTAACATTAAAGTTAGAATATCAGGATTCTTTATTGGAATCACTTCTACATTGCCGCCATTTTCTGTAGTTTTGTATCCATTTTTTAGCAAATATGCCCTTAACGCTACATCCTGAGTATTACCAAGCTGAGGTGAGGCAAACTTTTTGCCTGCAAAATCATCAGCTGAATTTATTCCTGCATCATTTCTGACAACAAAAACTGCTCCTCCGCTTGCCGCACCTGAAATTATGCGTAAAACCTCACCGTCTGATTTTATGTAACCATTTATTGCAGGATTAGGACCTACGTAAGTAACATCTACTCTATTTGCAAACAACGCCTCAATTGCTGATGGACCAGCGTTAAAGATCTGTGTTTCAACTTTTACATCACCTAGTGCTTTTTGAAAATCTCCATTTCCAAGTCCTATGACGGCTTGTGCATGATTGATGTTTGGGAAATATCCAATTCTTAAAACATCTGTAGTTGTGGTTGTGTTATTTTGTGATAAAAGAGGACTTGGGTTTGCAATAAATGAGACTGCAATTACAGCAGCAATAATTGCACCCGCAATTGCAAATTTTGTTTTTGGATTCACTATTCAATACCCCATCTTGATCTTACTTTTTCTTCTAGCTTAAACAATAGAAGCCTATCAACTAACAATCCAATTGTAAATATGGTAATCATACTAGCAATTACTTGCCCCATGTCTTGAAATTCTCTTCCAACAGACAAAATATGTCCTAGTCCAACTATTGACATGAGTATTTCAGCGCCTATAATTGCGTGCCAAGCAAATGACCATCCCTGTCTTATTCCTATAATTAATGACGGTGTTGCAGCAGGTATTGTTGCATGCAAGAAGAGTGAGAGTCCCTTGGCACCCATATTTTTTGCAGCATCTATGTAGATTGGCGGAATGTTTCTGATACTACTATAAGTTGAGATGGTGATAGAGAAAACTGAACTCATTATTACCACAAACAAAATTCCTGCATCATTAAATCCAATTAATAAAATTGAAAATGGCACCCATGCAATGCTTGGAAAAGACAAAAGACCAGCAGAAAAGGAACTCATAGTCTTACCAAATCCTTTGAACTTTATCATTGCAAATCCTATTGCGGCTCCTAGTGCAATAGAGATGAAAAATCCAACAACTAGCCTTCCTAAAGTTATACCTATTCCCTTGAATAATGTGTAATTCGAAATAATATTAGCAAAAGATTCTGCAACAGTAGCTGGAGATGGTAGAGATATCTTTGGCCAAATACCTAAAACGAATACAAGTTGCCATATACCAATAAACACTGCTAAAAACAATGCTGCGTTAGCAACATCATCAAGATTCAAAAATAATTTTTTAATTTTCATTATAATTTCACTAGCAACTTTGATTTTCCTAGACGTTTGCTTTTACTTCGGGTCTTAATTCTGCCAAGATTTGTTGTTGATATTTTGAGAGATTTTCATCTTCTGAAATACGCGGTCTGCGATAATCAATTACGATTTCTTTTTTTATTGTTGATGGTCTGTTTGTAAATACAGCAACCCTGTTTCCAAGCATTGTCGCCTCGGCTACATTATGAGTTACAAAAAGAATTGTCTTTTTGGTTCTTTCCCAAATTAGTTGCATCTCAACAAGTAACAGATCGCGTGTTTGAGCATCTAGTGCGGCAAATGGTTCATCCATCAACAAAACATCAGGATCTAGTACAAGTGCCCTTGCTATTGCCACTCTTTGTTTCATTCCAGTAGATAGTTGATATGTGTAGGACTCTGCAAATCGGGTAAGTTGCATCATGTCCAAGTATCTTTTTGATATCTCTGATCTTTCAGACTTTGGAATTCCTGCAATCTTTAATCCAAACTCTACATTGTCTATTACCTTAAGCCATGGAAACAAAGCTCCTTCTTGAAATACTAAGATTCTATCAGGACCTGTCTCGATAACAGGCTTTCCATCTAAGAGTACTTCACCATTATCTGGCCTATCCAGACCTGCCACTATACGAAGAAATGTGGATTTACCACATCCTGATGGTCCAACAAGGCAAACAAAGTCTCCATCATTTACCTTGAGATCTATTCCTCCAAGTGCTTGTAGCTTCTGTCCATCATGATCAAAATATTTTTCGATATTTTTTGCTTCGAGCTTTGTCATGTTTCATTCTCCACTAAATTACCAACTGAGGTAGATTTGCGCTTGTGATTATTGCAATTATGGCTGCAAGTCCTGCACTTGATGCAGCTGTAAATTTCATAAAACAGCGTTATAATAATTCCGTTAAATAGTGATCGGATTTTAGCTCAAGCTAGCTGAAAAATTTCAAAGCAATCTTAGAAATCAAATGGAAATACTTGACAAAAACAAACTAACACAAAAAATAAATTCAGAGGCATACACTGAACTGCGCTATGAATAAAAAAGCTGTCTTGGCATTTTCTGGTGGATTAGATACATCAGTTGTTGTAAAGTATCTTCAAGTAGAGCATGGTCTTGACGTTGTAACTGTTACAGTTGATGTTGGTCAAGGCGATGATCAAAAAAAGATCGCTGCAAAGGCAAAGAGCCTTGGAGTTGTAAAACATTACCATATAGATGCAAAAGAAGAGTTTGTCAAGCAGTACATATTCCCGTCTATAAAGGCAAACGCGTTATATCAAAAAAAATATTGTCTTGCAACTGCGCTTGCCCGTCCACTAATTGCACAAAAGGTAGTTGAGATAGCAAAAAAGGAAAATGTGGCAGCACTTGCACATGGGTGTTCTGGAAAAGGAAACGATCAAGTCCGATTTGATATAACTATGCGTTCAGGATCAAATCTGCCCATAATCGCGCCAATACGGGATATGAATTTGGATCGCACTACCGAGCTAAAATTTGCACAAAAGCATGGAATCAAAATAGATAGTGTTGCCAAAAAATTCAGCATAGACCAGAACCTTTGGGGAAGGGCAATTGAAGGCGGAGTCTTAGAAGATCCCTACAAAGAGCCGCCACAGGATGCTTTTATCTGGGTAAAAACAAAAAACATGCCTGACAAGCCAACCTATCTTGAAGTAAAATTTCAAAATGGAGTCCCAGTACAGGTAGATGGAAAGTCGCTACATCCAATCAAGCTGATTGAATATATCAACAAAAAAGCCGGAGGATGTGGAATCGGCATAGTAGATCATATCGAAGATCGGGTAGTTGGAATAAAATCACGTGAGGTTTATGAAACCCCTGCTGCGCTCTGTCTAATTGAGGCACATTCGGATCTTGAGAAAATGGTTCTCACAAAACATGAAACAAAGTTCAAGTCACTTGTTGACAACGAATGGTCTTGGCTTGTCTATTCTGGACTATGGAATGATCCGCTAAAAGATGAATTAGATATGTTTATCAACCAATCACAAAAACGTGTGACAGGAACTGTAAAGTTAAAAATGTACAAAGGAAGTTTGCGCGTTGTTGGTAGAAAATCAAAGTATTCCCTTTACAGCCATGATGTGGCTACATATGGAAAAAAATCTAGCTTTGATCAAAGGCTAGCTAAAGGTTTCGTAGAATTGTGGGGAATGCAATCAACAGAAGCTAATAAATTACAAAAAAAGAGGTGAGTTGAATCAATGAATTGTCCAGATTGTGATGGAAATATCAACGTCCCAGCAGACGCCTCCGTTGGAGAGATTGTCTCTTGTCCTGACTGTGGAGCCGACTTTGAGATTTCAAAAAAAGACGGCTCAATAGAATTAAAGAAGGCAGAAACAGTAGGCGAAGACTGGGGAGAGTAATTGTCAAAGATTAGTATAGTTTTTGATCGAGTCCGAGCTGAAGAAAAAATGCTTCAAAAAGAAGCAGAACAGCTTGGATACGATACTACATCCATTGATGCAAAGATAACACGATTCAATACAGAAAGCAAAAAGGCTGACTATGATTTTGGCAATGTTGTACTTGAAAGATGTGTAAGCTATTTTCGTGGCATTCATTTTACCGCATGTCTAGAGTTTTTGGATATTCCTGTAATCAACACTTTTGAAGTTGCAAATAACTGTGGAAACAAAATGCTTACCTCATTACTGCTAAGCAAGCACAAGGTACCTACACCAAAAACCTACTTTTCATTTTCAGCAGATGCTGCAAGAGAAAATCTTGACAAAGTAGGATATCCACTTGTGATAAAACCCATTATTGGAAGCTGGGGAAGAAGCGTAGTACCGCTAAAGGACAAGGATACTGTAGATGCCTTGTTTGAGATTAGAGAATTTACAGATGGCCCACATGATAGGATATTTTATCTTCAAGAGATGGTAAAAAGACCTCCACGTGACCTGCGAGCCATCATTGTTGGAGACGAGGTAGTTGCTGCAATGTATAGGAAATCTTCAGGATTTAAGACAAATATTGCACTTGGGGCAGATCCTGAGCTCTGTAAAATCACAAAAGAGATTGAGGACCTTTGTTTGAAGGCATCAAAGGCTGTAGGCGGCGGAATCTTGGGAATAGATATGATGGAAGATGAAAAACGAGGCCTAGTCGTACATGAAGTAAATAATACTGTAGAGTTTAAGGGACTAGCAAAAGTTGCAACAAAAAACATTCCAAAAGCAATGGTAGAGTTTGCTGTAAATTCCGTTAGGAAATAAATTATACCACATTACGAAGAGTGGTATCTATGAAAGTCGGAGTTGTAGGCGCATCTGGATTTGTTGGAGGCGAAGTATTACGACTACTTGTAAGTCATCCAAAAGTTGAGATCACAATGGTTACTTCAAGGCAGTATGTTGGTGAATATCTGCACAGGATACAGCCAAGCCTCAAGAGCTTTACAGATCTGACCTTTTCTGAGCTTGACTATGATAAAATGTCAGACAATTGTGATGTTGTTTTTACTGCAGTTCCTCACGGTACTGCAACTGAAATTGTAAAATCACTTTATGATAGGGGAATGAAGATAATTGATCTTAGCGCAGATTATAGGCTACATAATCCTGAAGATTACAAAAAATGGTACGGGTGGGAGCACCCTTATCCTGATTATTTAGCAAAATCAGTATACGGTGTTCCTGAAATTCATCGAGAAAAAATCAAAAACGCCCAGCTTGTTTCCTGTCCTGGTTGCATGGCAGTTACTTCGATGTTAGCATTGTATCCGTTGATAAAACGAAATCTAATTGATGTTGATCACATTATTGTTGATTCCAAGATTGGGTCTTCTGGAGCAGGAGCAACCTCAGAGTCTGGAACTCATCATGCAATGAGGTCAGGAGTGATACGACCATACAAGCCTGCAAAGCACAGACACACAGGAGAAATTGAGCAAGAACTTAGCGAGGTAGCAGGAAAGAAGATCAAAATATCTATGAGCCCACATGCTGTTGATATTGTAAGAGGAATTTTGTGTACAAATCACACCTTCCTAACAAAGAATGTAGATGAAAAGGAAATCTGGAAGATATATCGCGAAGACTTTCAAAACGAAAAATTCATCAGATTGATTCGTGACAAAAAGGGATTTTACAAATTCCCTGATCCAAAGTTTGTTGTCGGCTCTAACTTTTGCGACATTGGCTTTGACATAGATGAAGACAACAACAGGCTAATTGCATTATCTGCATCAGACAATTTGATGAAAGGTGCAGCAGGCTCTGCCATTCAAAACATGAATGTAATGAGTGGCTTTGATGAGTCAGAAGGATTAAGATACACTCCTCTAACTCCAGTATGAGACATGATTACAATTAAGATTGGAGGGAGCGTAATTGATAATTTACATCCTTCAACAATTTCTGATATCAAAAAAGTAGTGCGCCAAGAAGGTGTAGTACTAGTACATGGTGGAGGAAAGGAAGTAACTAAAGTTTCAGAAGAGCTTGGAAAAGAACCAAAGTTTGTTGTCTCACCTGGCGGAATAAAAAGCAGATACACAGACAAGGAAACTGCAGAGATTTTTACAATGGTAATGTCAGGACGCATTAACAAAACAATAGTTTTGATGTTGCAAAAAAATGGAATAAACGCAGTTGGCCTTTCAGGCGTGGATGGAAAGGTGATTCAGGCTGAAAGAAAAAAGAAGCTAGTCATAGTAAATGAAAAAGGGCGAAAACAGGTAATTGATGGCGGATATACAGGGAAAATAACCAACGTAAATGCCAATTTCATAAAGTCACTTCTTGATCAAGGATATACTCCGGTCATATCACCTATAGCAATAAGTGAAGAATTTGAGTTCCTAAATGTAGATGGAGACAGGGCTGCAGCCTATGTTGCAGGAAAGATTGAATCAGACAAGGTTTTGTTTTTAACAAACGTTGATGGTCTTTTGCTTGATGACAAGCTTGTCAGGAACCTTACCTTGGCAGAAGCAAAGGAAGTTTTGCCAAAAATTGGTTTTGGTATGGAAAAAAAGGTTCTTGCTGCAACAGAGGCGCTAGAGATGGGAGTAAAAGAGGCATTGATTTCAAATGGACAAAAAGAAAACCCAATATCTTCAGCAATATCTCATGACAATTGTACGGTAATCACAAAATGACTGAAGACGAAATCATGGGAAACCTCTACCAAAGGTTTCCGGTAACTATAGAAAAAGGGTTAGGCTCACATGTCTGGGACATTAACGGTAAAGAATACATCGACTGTATGGGAGGATATGGTGTAGCACTTGTCGGCCATAGAAACCAGCGTGTAGTCAATGCAATAAAATCACAGCTTGAAAAAATAATTACAGTACATAGTTCAATTTACAACAAGACCCGTGAGGAATTTCTTGAAAATTTAATCAAGATTGCACCAAAAAAGCTCACTCAAGTCCACTTGAACAACAGTGGGGCAGAAGCAGTAGAGGCAGCTATAAAATTTGCAAGAAAGTTCACAGGAAAAAAAGGCATGGTAGCCATGAATGGCTCCTACCATGGCAAGTCACTTGGTGCATTATCAGTTACGTTTAATCCAAAATATAGAAAATCATTTGAGCCACTAGTAGAAAGTGTATCATTTGCACCGTATGGCAATATTGATGCATTACGTTCTACCGTTACTGATGAGACAGGATTTGTCATTTTAGAGCCAATCCAAGGCGAAAGCGGAATTCATGTTCCACCTGATGGATTTCTGCAAGATGTAAGAAAATTGTGCGATGAACGAAGTATTTTGCTGATTTTCGATGAAATTCAGTCAGGATTTGGAAGAACAGGAAAGATGTGGGCAGGTGAACACTGGAACACAGCACCAGACATAATGTGTCTTGCAAAGGGAATTGCTGGAGGGGTACCAATGGGTGCAACACTTGTACGATCAGACATACTGGCTTGCATGCAAAAAGGAGAACACTCTTCAACGTTTGGCGGTAATCCGCTTTCATGCGCAGCAGGAATTGGCGCAATTCAAGCACTTACCAAAGATGGTTTAGTTGAGAATGCTGCAAAGATGGGGAAAATCTTCATCGATGAACTTGAGCGACTAAAGGAAAAACACAAAATAATCAGAGAGGTTAGAGGCAAGGGACTCATGATTGGTGTTGAGCTAAAATTTGAGGTAAAAGACATTTTGCTTGAAGGAATTCAAAAGGGCGTTTTGCTTCTATATTCAGGAAAAAACATCATTAGGCTGTTGCCACCGCTTGTTATCACAGAAGAAGATATAACAAAAGTAATAGAGATCCTAGATGTATTGCTAAGTAGAGAAGAGGAACGAAGAAATGTACGCTGATAAAACAGATGAGAAAATAATTGAATTTTTGCGAAATGATTCAAGAGAATCATTTGTAGATATTGGAAAAAAGCTAAAGCTTTCAGAGTCTGCTGTACGAAGAAGAGTAAAAAATCTTGTTGGTTCAGGAATCATAAAAAAATTTACAGTGGAGATTGGTGAATCAAATACAACAAGCGCTATAGTTTTAATTTCTGTAGAGTCATCAATGGATACAGCAAAGGTATCAGCAAGGCTAACAAAACTTGAAGGCGTCAAGACAGTCTATGAGATTACAGGACAGTACGACATTGCTGTAATAATTAGGGCACCAAACATCACAGAAATTAACAGCAGTATTGATTCATTAAGAAAAATTCCAGGCGTCTCAGACACAAATACAGTCATTATTCTTCGCACTATAACATAAAACGAGATTAGGATCTCATCTATTCAATATTAACGAAAATAGGATCTACATTGTAGAAAATAGCCGAATTTAGTACGAATATCTTTATATTCTCATGGAATTGGTTCTAAATTAGCAATGAATGATCCGAATTACTATGCAGATCAGCATAATGCATATAATAAAAGTCAAAAAAAGATCCGAGTCTTAGATAGTACACTGCGAGAAGGCGAGCAGCATCCAGGTGTCACCTTCACAAACAAACAAAGAATCCAGATCGCATGGATGCTTGATTATTTCGGAGTAGATCAAATCGAGATTTCACCTATTGTCTCACGCGATCATTTCGAGGCTACAAAGACTATCATAAAGCAAGGACTAAAGGCAGACATTGTTGCCCATGTAAGGGCACTAAAACAAGATGTTGATGTTGCGTTAAAATGTGATGCCATATGGACTGCAACCTATCTTGGAATATCAGATGTTCATCTCAAAGATAAATTAAGAATAACAAGAGAAGAGGCGCTTGAGAGAGCAGTTGAGACAGTAGAATATGCAAAATCACATGGACTCAAGATGAGATTTACTGTTGAGGACGGAAGTAGAGCCGAGCCAAAGTTTTTGATAAAAGTTTGCAAAGCAATCGAAGAGGCAGGAGTTGATAGAATTAGCATCCCAGATACAGTTGGAATAATGCGGCCAATTGGAATGTACAACCTAGTCAAGATGGTACGTGAGAATATCAAAACTCCACTTGATGTTCATTGTCATAACGATATTGGTTTTGCACTAGCAAATGCGTTTGCAGGATGTGATGCAGGAGCTGAACAAATTCACACAACAATTGATGGGATAGGTGAACGAACAGGAATTCCATCTCTTGCAGAAACTGCAGTTGCCTTAACTTACCTATACAAATCACCAAATGATTTCAGGCTAGATATGTTAGTTGATCTTTCAAAGCTAATCGAGCAATACACGTCAATTAGACCATACGATTCAAAACCAATTGTTGGAACATCTGCCTACAAACACAAGGCAGGAACACACCTAGCTGCAATTCTAAGAAATCCTGCAGCGTATGAGCCAATATCGCCAAGAGTTGTAGGAAACAGACGCAGAATAGTATTTGGTGAGCTAGCTGGAAAAACAGGTGCTGCATACCTCATGTCACTTCTTGGACTGGACAAAAATATCGAAGATGCAAAGGCAGTTGCTGCAGGACTAAAGAATCTACGCATGGGTGATCTTATTGAGATACCATTAGAGGACAGACTTGAAAAAAAGATAATTAATGACAAAAAAATGATGAAAATGGAGGAAGAAAAATGACAAAATGTACTGAATGTGATGCAGATATTCCTGTTCCCAAAGATGCGTTAGAGGGGGAACTTGTAACATGCCCTGATTGTGGGGCAAGCTATGAGCTTGTAAAAGGTGCGGACGGTTTTGTGCTAAAGCCTGCTCAAGCCGTTGGCGAGGACTGGGGGCAGTGAATCCTGTCATCACAGTTCTTTATGACACCATCCGTTGGGAAGAAAAAGCCCTACTAGACGCAGGTAAGAAAAAGAACATTAACTTGCAGATGGTTGATTGTAAAAAACTATTCTTAGATTTAGATAAAAAAAAAGATGGTTTTGGAACAGTCCTTCAGCGTTGTGTAAGCTACTATAGGAACATCCACTCTACTGCTGCACTTGAAGGAATGGGTGTAAATGTGATAAACTGTCTTTATACTGGAATCTATGCAGGAAACAAGCTGTTCACACATATGTTGTTAAAAAAATATGGAGTGCAAACACCTTATGCCACAGTAGCATTTTCAAAAGAGGCGGCCCTGGAGTCACTTGAGCAAAATGGATATCCAAAGGTGATAAAGCCAACAGTTGGTAGCTGGGGCAGAATGATCTCAAAGCTAAATGACAAAGACTCTGCTGAAGGAATAATTGAAAGCAGGGAAAGGATGTATCCTATCTACCAGGTACATTATCTAGAGGAATTTGTAAACAGACCTCCACGTGACATTAGAGCCATAATGGTAGGAGATGAAATCGTTGCTGCAATTTACCGATATTCTGGTGATGAGTCATGGAAAACTAACATGGCACTAGGCGGAAGAGCAGAACCATGCAAGGTAACAAAGGAAATGGAAGATATATGTATCAAGGCAAAAAATGCAGTCCAAGGACAAATAGTAGGAGTAGATTTGATGGAAAGCAAAGACAAAGGACTAGTAGTTCATGAAGTTAACAACACAACGGAATACAAAAACACAGT
>JAUYOQ010000094.1 GCA_030697975.1 Nitrosopumilaceae archaeon
ACAATGGCAATATCATAGTAGGCAGTGTGTCTGGAATTAAGGATCTTTTGCCAGATCCGCAAGGAAGAGTTGGGATGCATGTTCTAAAAGAACACTTTACTCAGCTAAAAGCCCCAAAAGGCAAAATAATTGCAGGAAATATCCGCGAAACTGTAAGGCTTGAGGCTGAAACTATAGTTGTGATAAATCTTGTAGATAATATCAAAATAAAAGGGAAAAATATTCTAGTTTACGGAAGCAAGGTAAACTATAACGTAGAGTTTGAGCTAAAAGAGGGAGGTAAAATTAGGTTTTATGACGAGGGGTCAGGTTTTGATATTAGCGACGATGCAATTATTCGATTAGAAAATGGAAAACAATTTCGATTACGTGAGCTTAAAGGGGCCCAGATGATAGGATATGGCGGAGAAGAAATTACATACGACTATCTTGACGGTAAGGAAAAAAATCACACAAAAAAGACTGGTTTAGGCTTTAAACTAGGTAATTTCTTCAAGTAATATTTCCACAAATTAGCTGTTATCAAAAAATCGTAGGAACTTTTACTATTTTCTCTAGAATTTATTTATTATATCAAGTATCTTTTCCGGCAGTGTCTTATAATCTGCTTTTGATTCTGCTGCAACATAAAGCACATCCTCGCCAATAGGAAAGCTAATTGCAAGAATTTTTTCTCGCAATGACATTGCAAACTTTACCTTGCCAAGCTGCTTATCAAACTCTTGTCTCATCCTGACTCGTAGTGCAAGCTCCATAAACAACATCTCGTCATCTTTTTGACTTGATAAGGGTTCTATTCCTTCCTTCATACCTCCAGCGACCAGTCTTCCTCTAGGATTTATCACACCTGCAAATCTGATAAGAGGATCAAGATTTTTTATTCCATCACAAATCTTGCTATAGTCAAAGATGTGGCTCAAGCTGTACTATATTTGAAGGGCCCCTATTTGGACTCATCGATAGTTAAAAAAATTAAATCAAAACAAACTCAAACTAGAAACGACAAATCATGCGATAAAGTTATGTTATAAAACGACATTCTTTTACTGGTAAGGCCTTGTTTAGAATTGTAGGAATTTTTGCATTGTTGGTTTTAATGATGATCTTACCAAGTACTGTTGAAGCTTCACACAATCAAAATCTATACGTTTCTGCAGAAAATCCACGCTTTAACAATCACTTTGCAGGCTCGATGGTAATTCAAGTTGTGGTTACGGATCCAAACATTAGAACACTTGATGATGCATTAGGAGAACCAGCTGTTACACTTAATGGCAAAAAACTTCGTATGGTTCAAGCAAGTGATGGAAGTTGGTATGCATATTTTGCCAACAAAGAAAAAGCACAGGCGGCAGATGATATTGCACCTGCAAGTGGAGATGGACAAGGTAAAGGCTTAGACTTTGGAGTCTTTTGTGGTCCAAATACGCCTGCTTCTGTATTGGGTGTTAGTTTTTCTGAAACCGAAGGTGTTGCCATATCAACTAATACTGGTATTTCAAGCACCACAAATGGTAAATCATCATTTAATACATGTGCAGACATTCCTACTAGCTCTACAACAATAAACAATGTTGTCCGAAATCCACCAAGTTTAAATCAAAATCCCAACGTTAGCGTTGGACAAATAGGAATAGATGCAGACATTTGGCCTGTAGT